>JALSME010000143.1 GCA_026987955.1 Sulfurospirillum sp. | reverse complement strand
ATTTTATAGTAATTTTCTAGGCTCTTAGAGTCCGCTTCAATTGTAAGTTTTGTTCTTGGATGGTTATATATTAAGGGTTTTAGAGGTGCCCTTAAGTTATGTATATGTATAAATCTATTTTCTTTCTTTACATGTAGAGGTATTTCTGATATAATTTAAACATATAAATCTTATACATAAAATAAAAGGAGTTTTATATGAATACGCTAAAAGTCCGTAAAAACTTTGTTTTTGATAAGGGTATGATTGAAAAAACAAAAGTGATACTTAAGGAGCAAAAAAAGAGTTTTACAGAAGCAATAAATCTCTATTTTCAAGCTATCATAAAAGAGCCGTCTTTGCTCGAAGAGATAGAAAAAAAAGCAAACAAAAGAACAGGTAGTTTTATAGGTATGCTAGATGGCAAGATAGGAAATGAAAACTTTAAAGAGATGAAGACTGAGTATCATGAAAGTATTTCTTGATGCAAATATATGTTTAGATTTGTTGGATACAAAACGCCCAACTTCTAAAAACTCTGTTGATTGGTATATGTCACATAAAGACAAAGAGAGTTATAACTTCTTTTTTTCATCAGATTTCATTACAACTTTTTATTATGTTTTAACGCAAAAAAGAAAATATCCTCAAAAAGAGACTATATTAGCTATAGATGCCCTTTGTAGCGAGGTGCTACCTTGGTACATAAATCATAGTGATTTTTCATCGGCAAAGAGTGATTTTTTTGATAGCATATTGAGTGATTTTGAAGATTTAATAGTCTTAAATAGTGCATCAAGATTAGACTGCAATATATTTATCACAAACGATAAGGAGCTGTTAAAACTTAAGACTTTTAAAGATATCGTCATTACTAAACCCTGATTCTTGTTAGTATGGAGTTATTATGCCACTTATGCCTGCATTTGCACTATGGTAGATGATAGTGTTATATTTTCTCGCATAAAGTTTTAGTAAAAGCCTCTGTAGTGTTGGCTCAATAGATGGTGAAAACCATGCATTGTTACTTATGGCAACCATATATTTCGGGTTGTCTTTATATATGGTATCGGTCGTTGCTTCATAGCAGATTGCATTTCTAAAACTATAATTTTTTATCTTAAAATTTGTAACATTTTTAGCACTCTCATAATCATCAGCTCCATCAAAA
Source organism: Sulfurospirillum sp. (assembly GCA_026987955.1). GTDB lineage: Bacteria > Campylobacterota > Campylobacteria > Campylobacterales > Sulfurospirillaceae > Sulfurospirillum_A. The sequence continues at coordinate 4,117 of JALSME010000143.1, read as the reverse complement.
AAGATGTTGTTGATTATATCTCTTGCCCACTTAGGAAGTGGAATTTTTTCACCAAAAGGGACTAGTACAACTTTATCAGCAATTTTTAGCTTTCCATCTTGAAAGAAAAAAGATGAATTGTATACAAGGTTGTTCTTTACATGTAGACCACCTGTTACAATAGGTATATCGTATGAGAGTTTTTTGAGTCTATTTAGTATGGTTGTTTCAAGATTTAGGTAGAGAGGAAAAGCACTCTCATGAAGTATAATCAAATCTTTTTTTGCTTGTACGGCACTTTTGATTAGAGAGAAGTTATACTCTACAATCTCATCTCTATACTCTTTTTTCCACTTTTTACTTTGGTCTAGGTTGGTAATGGGTATAGCAATATCAAGATTAGGAAGCTCTACATGTAGAGGCTTATTAAATAGTGTCAAGCTATATAACACTACTACTGCCAATAACTTCCACCACTTTTTTAACCTAATCATAAAAACAATTGACAATAAAAAAGCTCCGTATAGGTAATTATCTGTTGAAAAATATGAGTTTATAAAAACAAGTTCAGGTTTAAACCAGTTAAAACCAAATGGAGAGAAAAACATAAATCCAAACATGAGTAGTGCTCGTAGCTCTTGTGTGACACCAACTTTAGATACAACCCAGAAAAAAAGAGCATATATAAGTCCAAATCCAATAACAGCAAGAGGTATAAGATATGTTAAATCATAGTATTGAAAACCAAAGCCAATCCAGTAGAACCAAAAAATACCAATAAAAAAACCTACCCATGGAAGAGTTCTTTTTTGGCAAACTAAAAGTCCATAAAAGCCAAAAATAGCTAATATTGTGTCAATTATCTTTATATGTAAACCAAAATAATCAAGATAAATAAATAAACTTAAACAAAATGCAATAAAAAAGCCTTTTATTATAAAAAAAGTGCTAAAATATCCTCTTGAAAATTTTTTATCAAAGGATTCGTATGCAAGGTGGCTCAGATATATTTGCTTCTTTACTTCCATTAATCGTTCTTTTTGCGATTTTTTACTTTTTGGTTATTAGACCTCAACAAAAACAGGCTAAACAACACAAAGAGATGACTAGCTCCTTAAAAAAGGGCGACAAAATTGTTACAAACGGTGGTTTGATCTGCGAGGTTGTAAAACCTGAAGAAGATTTTATCAAAGTTAAACTTAATGACGAGACAGTTGTAAAACTAGCTCGTGAGTATGTAGCTAAAAAGTTCGAAAAGAGTGCCGATGAGTAAAGGTGGATTAAATTACCGATTGGTGATTTTTTTCCTTGCGATTGTTTTTGGAGTAGGTTTGTCAATGCCGACATTCTTACAAACCGAAAAAGGCGCTAAGATTTCCCTTGGACTTGATCTTCAAGGGGGACTTTATATGCTTTTAGGTGTAAAAACAGACGAAGCGATAAAATCAAAAATCAAATCAATTGCATCAAGTGTAAAGTTTTTTACAGATGATAATGATATAGTAATAGATAGTTTAAGGATTAAAAAAGATGGAGTAAGTTTTACTTTGGTTGATCCTGATGAAGAGAAAAATTTAGATGGAATGATAAATAAAATTCCAGGAATAATACTTAAAAAAGATGGTCTTAACTATGCACTGTCTATAAATGAGCTTGAAAAAGAGGCTACAAAAGAGTATGCAATTAATCAAGCAGTTGAGACCATAAGAAATAGACTTGATCAGTTTGGTTTGGCTGAACCAAATGTTGCAAGACAAGGAAAAGATAAGATACTTGTTGAGCTTCCTGGTATAAAAACTGGTGCAGAAGAGCAAAGAGCAAGAGAGTTAATTGCAAAAGCTGCACATCTTCAAATGATGACAGTAGATGAGCTTAGAAGTGATAGAGCATATGATATGAGTGATGATGAGGCGGCAGAGTATGGAGATGTGATTCTTCAAGATGCAAGAAACCCTCAACAAAAACATGTTTTAAAAGAGGTACCTATACTAGATGGTAGTATGCTTACAGATGCAAAAGTTGGATACGATAGGATGAACCAGCCAGTTATTAACTTTTCACTAAACTCAGAGGGTGCTAAAATATTTGGAGATTTCACAGGTAAAAATGTGGGTGCTCATTTAGCTATTGTTTTAGACAACAAAGTGTACTCTGCTCCAGTGATTCGTGAGAGAATTGGTGGAGGAAGTGGTCAAATAAGTGGTGGCTTTACAATTCAAGAGGCGAGTGATGTAGCAATTGCTCTTAGAAGTGGGGCACTTTTGGCACCCGTGAAACTACTAGAAAAAAGAAGTGTTGGACCAAGCCTTGGAGCTGATAGTATTAGAGCAAGCATGCTTGCACTTGCACTTGGTTTTGTTCTTGTTGTTGTTTTTATGATTGTTTATTATGGACTTGCAGGTGTTATTGCAAATACTGCACTTATAGCAAACCTTTTTATAGTTTTAGCTGTTATGGCGCTTTTTGGTGCTACGCTAACACTTCCAGGTATGGCTGGAATCGTCCTTACTGTTGGTATGGCAGTTGATGCCAATGTTATTATTAACGAGAGAATTCGAGAGCTCTTTAGACAGGGTAGTTCCATCTCAAAAGCAGTTGAAAAAGGTTATGACAATGCCATGAGTGCAATCTTAGATGCAAACATAACTACACTTCTTGCAGCTGTTGTTCTTTATGCATATGGAACTGGCCCTATAAAAGGATTTGCAGTTACTATGAGCATAGGAATACTAGCTTCAATGCTAACTGCAATTCTTGGAACTCATGGACTTTATCAGTACTTTATGCCTCGTATTGAAAAGAGTAAAAACTTAAACCTATGGTTTGGGATTAAAGGGAGTACAAAATAATGCAGATATTTTCAAAAGATAAAGTATATGACTTTATGGGTAAAAGTGTACCTTTTATAATACTCTCATTTATTATGATAATAGCATCGTATGTTCTTCTTGGCTCAAAAGGTTTGAACTATGGTATTGATTTTTCTGGTGGAACTATTGTTCAAGTAAAGTATGAAGGTCCTGCTCCAATTCAGAAAATGAGAGATCAAATTTCAGTAGATAAGATGTTTGCAAATGCAACTATAACTGAGTTTGGTAGCCCTGATGAAGTTGTAATTAGATTTATGAGTAGTAGTGACTCTGTTCAAGAAGATTTAGGTGATATCATTACTAAGCTTCTTCAAGGAACAGGAAATTTTGAAGTTAGAAGAGTAGATATTGTTGGACCAAAAGTTGGTGGTGAACTTCGGGAGAAAGGAATCATGGCTATGGTTGTTTCTATTTTTGCAATTCTTTTGTATATTACTATTAGATTTGAATGGAGATTTGCTGTTGCTTCTATACTAGCTTTGATTCATGATATATCTATCACTATGGGTGCAATAGTACTTTTCAATGTAGATGTAAACTTAGATATACTCGCAGCTCTTTTAACCCTGCTTGGCTACTCTCTTAATGATACAATTATTGTATTTGATAGGATTAGAGAAGAGGTTAAAAAATCAAAAAGTTTTGATTTGTTTGAGATTATAAACTTTTCAATTTCAAAGACACTTTCTCGTACACTTTTAACTTCACTTACAACATTTTTTGTTATATTAACATTATGGATGTTTGGTGGAGAGATTATTCACGGTTTTGGATTAACTCTTCTTATAGGAATTATAGTAGGAACATATAGTTCAATATTTGTAGCATCTCCAATGCTTAAATGGTTGAAGTTTAGTGTAGAAGATTATAAATCAAAAGAGGCGAAAAAAGAAAAAAGAAGAATAGAAAAAGAGAAAATGAGAGCTCAATACGAACAAGGAATAGTATAACTTAAAGCTTTACATGTATCATATTCTGCATGTAAAGCTTGTTTTTGCTAAAGTCGCTACAGTTTTTACTCTCGTAGAACGGTTTTACCGTGGGTGCCCCACAATCAAGGATTGTGACCCTTCGGTTGCAAATGTTCTACGAGAGTAAAAACTTTCGCTTGGTGATATTAATATTTGAACGAAGAGAGTAAAAATTACAGAAGTTTAACTTCGTGCTTCAGTCGCGAGGAATTTTTACTGGACTTTGTTCAGAAAAAAGGGGACAGTAAATATGAAATTACAGAAGTTTAACTTCGTGCTTCAGTCGCGAGGAATTTT
>JALSME010000142.1 GCA_026987955.1 Sulfurospirillum sp. | reverse complement strand
AAATTACAGAAGTTTAACTTCGTGCTTCAGTCGCGAGGAATTTTTACTGGACTTTGTTCAGAAAAAAGGGGACAGTAAATATGAAATTACAGAAGTTTAACTTCGTGCTTCAGTCGCGAGGAATTTTTACTGGACTTTGTTCAGAAAAAAGGGGACAGTAAATATGAAATTACAGAAGTTTAACTTCGTGCTTCAGTCGCGAGGAATTTTTACTGGACTTTGTTCAGAAAAAAGGGGACAGTAAAATGGATTGGGGAAAAGTAATATATATTTTCTTTGCTTTGATGAGTTTGACTACTACGGTTGGATTCTTATATGAGCAAAATGAAGTGGCACTTTTTATTGCAGCTAGTATCAACTTGATTTCTACACTTCTTAAAATTGGTGTAAAAAACATACTTTCAGCAGAACTTTTTGCGAGTTCATTGGTTGCAGACTTGCATCTAATTCCTGCATTTTTGTTTATGCAATTAGCAAACAATATTACAATGGCGATATCGCTTTCTATTGGTGCTATTGTTGCAAATATATTTTCACTATCATTAGTACTAATAGAAGCACTTAAGACACAAGAAGAATTTTAAAACGGAGTTTGATTAATGGATTACAATCCAGTAAAAATAGAGACAAAATGGCAAGGCTATTGGGATACAAATAGCTCTCATGAGCCAAGTAATGACTTTACAAAAGAAAAAAAATATATATTGAGCATGTTTCCATATCCAAGTGGTAAAATCCATATGGGTCATGTAAGAAACTATAGCATAAGTGATGCAATAGCAAGAAATTATAGAAAACTAGGATTTAATGTACTTCACCCTATTGGATGGGATAGCTTTGGGATGCCTGCTGAAAATGCAGCGATAAAAAACAGAGTCCACCCAAAAAAATGGACTTATGAAAATATTGATTATATGAAAAAAGAGCTTAACGCTCTTGGATTGTCTTTTTCAAAAACAAGAGAGTTTGCTACAAGTGATGAGCTGTATACTAAGCATGAGCAGCATATATTTATTGAGATGTTTAAAAAAGGCTTGGTTTATCAAAAAAGTTCTACTCTAAACTGGTGTGAAACTTGTCATACTGTCTTAGCGAATGAGCAAGTAGAAGAGGGATGCTGCTGGAGATGTGACAATGAAGTAGAACAGCGTGAAATGCCAGGATATTACTTAAAGATAACAGATTATGCTCAAGAACTTTTAGATGACTGTAAGCAGTTAGAGAAGGGCTGGCCAAAGCAAGTTTTGACTATGCAGGAAAACTGGATAGGAAGAAGTGAAGGACTTGAGTTTGATTTTTTATTGAGTGATGAGAGCAGAGAAAAATTAGGTAATAAATTTCTAAAATATAGTGTTTTTACAACAAGAGCTGATACAATTTTTGGTGTAACATATACAGCACTTGCTCCTGAACATGAAATTGTAAAATATCTTTGTCAAAATAAATTAATTAGTGATGATAAAATTGCAAAAATCAAAGAGATGCAAGCAGTAAGCTCAAGAGATAGAGCACAAAATGAAAAAGAGGGAATAGCTCTTGATATAGATGTAATACACCCACTAACGGGAAAAAAAGTTCCTGTATGGGTAGCTAATTTTGTTCTTATTGAGTATGGTGGAGGTGCAGTTATGGCAGTACCTGCTCATGATGAGAGAGATTTTGAGTTTGCAACTAAGTATGATTTGCCAATCATCCAATCAATAGAAAATGAAAAAAATAGTTTTGATGAAAGCAAAGCAACCACAGATTATGGAAAGCTTGTGAATTCTGGAAAATATACAGGAATGAGTTCAAAAAAAGCACAAAAGTCTATAATCTATGATTTTGAAAAAGATGGACTTGGTAAAAAAGTAATAAATTTTAAACTAAGAGATTGGGGTATAAGTCGTCAGCGTTATTGGGGTGCTCCAATTCCTATGATTCACTGTAAAAAGTGTGGGCTGGTTCCTGAAGCGATTGAGAATTTACCAGTAGCTCTTCCTGAAGATGTTCAAATTAGTGGAGAAGGAAATCCTCTTGATTCTCATCCAACTTGGAAGCATACAACTTGTCCTGTATGTCAAGGAAAAGCAACAAGAGAAACTGACACTATGGATACTTTTTTTCAATCTAGCTGGTATTTTATGCGTTATACAACAGATAAATCCATGTGGGAAGATAAAGTTTTTGATAAAAAAAGTAGTGATTATTGGATGAATGTAGACCAGTATGTAGGTGGAATTGAGCATGCAATTTTACACCTTCTATATGCTAGATTTTTTACAAAAGTTTTAAGAGATATGGGCTATAGTAGTGTTGATGAGCCATTTGAAAATCTACTCACTCAGGGCATGGTTTTAAAAGATGGTGCTAAGATGAGCAAATCCAAGGGCAATACAGTTGACCCAGATGCAATTATTCAAAAGTATGGTGCAGATACTGCTAGACTTTTTATACTCTTTGCTGCTCCTCCTCAAAAAGAGTTAGAGTGGAACGATAGTGCTGTTGAGGGTGCATACAAGTTTATCAAGAAGTTTAGTGATAGAAGTCAAAATGCGAGTATCGTGAGTGAGTTACCAAAGATAGAGCATGATAAACTCTCAAAAGAGTCTCAATTAGCAAGAAAAAAAGTATATGAGGCACTAAAAAAATCAAATGATGTTTTTACAGAGGGATATGCCTTTAACACTCTAATTGCATCTTGTATGGAGGCATTAAATGCCTTGAGTTCACAAGAAGATAAAAGTGTTTGGACAGAGGGTTATTTTATTTTAGCAAATATATTAGAGCCGATTATCCCTCATACTTGTTGGGAAATAAGTGAGAATCTTTTTGGACTTAAAAACTTCTATAAAATTGAGATTTTACAAGAGGTATTTGAAAGCTCTTCAATGACTCTACCAATCACAATAAATGGAAAAAGAAGATGTGAGATTGAGGTATCAAAAGAGAGCTCAAAAGAGGAAATTTTTTCACTTGCAAAAAGAAGTGCATCTAAGTGGATAGATGGTAAAAATATCATAAAAGAGATTTATGTACCAAACAAGCTAGTAAACTTGGTGGTAAAATAGTATGAAATATTTTTGGTCTTTCTTTATAATTGTAATGATAACAGCATGCGGATATAAGCCAATGGCACACTATACAAGAGATGTACTTGGTAAGAATATACATGTAGAGGTGTCAATTGATAGAAAAGATCCAAAAAATAGTGTCTTGATTAAAGATGCTGTAAATGAGTCTGTAATTACTAAGCTTGGAGCAAGATTAAGTTCAAAAGCAAAAGCAGATACAGAGCTGTTTGTAAAAATTGGCTCTACATCTTTTAGTGCTATTCTTTATAATCAAAAAGGATATGTGACTGCATATAAGGCAACAGTATCACTCAGTATTAAATATATAACTAAAGATGGACGGAGTGAGAGTTTTTCAACAACAGGGGAGTATGATTTTCCAATAGCAGAGAATGATGATGGTACGACCAATAGTGTTATTTCAGATAGCAATAGGTTCAATGCAATCAAATTCGCTTCATTGGATGCTCTAAATGAGTTTGTATCAAAAATTGCCACAAAAGGCATGATGAAAAAGTAACTGAATGAAAAAGGTGTAAAATATGGCAAGTACGATTAATGAGATAATTAAAGATAGTTTTGAAAAGCTAAGAGCGGAGCATTTGACATTTACACCTGATAATTACCATAAAATATTTTGTGAAATTGCAAAGAAAAAAGGTGTTGTTGTTGAAGATTGTCAAAAGGTAACAAAGTATATTAAAAAACTAGAGAGTAATTTAGCAAATGAGGCAAGTAGGCTAAATGTTTCAACAATAGATCAACTTTTAGCATTTTTTGTTTCAAGGCTCAATAGAAGTAGTTCTGATCAGAGTGAGCAGCTAATTACAGCACTCGTTCTTCTCTCTAGGCGCTCCCTTCAAGCACTTACACTTTTACATAATAAAAAAGCTACAACACTTGCAAATGCATCGCTAGATAGACTTGATATGAAGCAAGATTTGAAGTCTATTGAAACTATAAAAGATAAGTGGTTTGACTTTATTTCAAGCTATGACGACTCTTTTTTAAAAAAACTTGATAAGTATGGAAAGATAAACAAAGATGATTTAGAGAAGATGGTAAATGATATTACTAAAATCTTAGATAGAGATGATGATAGTGAAATCTATAAAACAGTTGCCCCTCTTATAGTTGCTACTCTTACACCCTCAATTGCATCAAGTATGAACGATGATCTTGCAACGATAAGCTATGAGCTTAGAAATTCTCCTGAGTCAATCTCCTCAGTAGCAATGCAAGAGGAGATAAAGAGTTTTATTAAAAAAAGAATAGAATTAGATAAAGAGGAAGTTAAAAATAGAATTTCAACACTAGATAAAATTTTAGATGATATTAATAAAAAGATTTTTGATCTAATTGATACAAGTAATATTAGTGGAGAACAGGTAAGAGGTATAAAGAAAGATCTTACTAGTATGAATTTAAAAGAGGACAGCTTTGAATCAGTTCAAGAAAAATTAATTCATATTGCTACATCTTTAGAGCTTGAAACAAAGGGTTTAAGTGATAAGATGCTTGAAAATCAAAAGACGATTACAAAACTTCACTCAAGAGTAAAAAAGCTTGAAAATGCACTTGTAGTTGCAAAAAAAGAGAGTAAAGAAGACTTTTTAACAAGTGTTGCAACAAAAAGGGCATTAGATAGCGAGATTAAAAGAGTAGAAGAAGCTTTTAAGAGATACAAAATAGACTATACGCTTTGCTTTTTAGATATTGACCATTTTAAAGTGGTAAATGATACATTTGGACATGAAGCTGGTGATGTAATACTCTCCACCCTTGGTAAGATATTAAGAAGATATCTCCGAGAAGTTGACTTTGTTGGACGGTATGGTGGCGAGGAGTTCTTAACAATTCTTCCAAATACAGACTTGACACAAGGTATAATTTTTGCTGATAAAATTAGAAAAATTATTGATAACTACAAATTTGTATATAAAGGTGAAAGAATAGATGTAAAAATAAGCTGTGGTGTTGCACAAAGATCAAACTGTAAAGATGCAAGTGATACCATAGCTTCTGCTGATAAAATGCTATATAAGGCAAAACAAAATGGTAGAAATCAGGTAATGCCAAAAGTTAAATGAGTTTAGCAAGTTTTTTAGAGGCTAAACCTCTTTTTTATGATGTTATTGATTATGATAGATTTCCAAATATATATAGTAAGATAGAGTCCTGTTTTAAACTTCCTAAGATAGTACATATAGTTGGAACAAATGGTAAAGGTACTACAGGAAGAGCATTAGCACATATTTTACATAAAAAAGGTTATAGTGTAGGACATTATAGTTCACCTCACATAGTAAAATTTAATGAGCGTATTTGGTTAGATGGAAATGATATAAGTGATGAAGTTTTAGAGTATACACACGGTAAACTTCAAGATATACTTACAAATGATGATAGTAATGCTCTCTCTTATTTTGAATATACAACACTTTTAGCAATGTTAATTTTTTCTAAAAAATGTGACTATGTAGTTTTAGAAGCTGGTCTTGGTGGCGAGTTTGATGCAACAAATGTTTTTAAAAAAGAGCTTAGTATTGTAACACCTATTGGATTTGACCATGAATCATTTCTAGGCTCAACAATACAAGAGATTGCCTCAACAAAATTAAGAAGTGTAAATAATGACTTAGTTTTAGCTAAACAGTATGAAAAAGAGGTTTATGAGTTAGCAAGAAAAAGAGTAAGTGATATAAATAGTGATTTATATTTTGCAAGTAGTTATCTATTTGATAAGTTCTATGATGATTTGGAACTATTTGTGCAGGACAATAGTTACCCATCTTTTTTTAAAGATAACTTTTCTACAGCATTTTGTGCATTTCAACTTTTAGGCTTTAATCTAGATATATCTTTGCTAAGTGGATTAAAACTGTTTGGTAGGTGTCAAAAAATATCAAATAATATTACTATTGATGTCGGCCACAACCCAATGGCAGCAAAGGCAATCAAGGAGTACTTTAGAGAAAAAAAAGTTATTTTAGTTTATAATAGTTACAATGATAAAGAGTATGGAGTGATTTTAGAAATATTAAAACCAATTATCAAAGAGGTACAGATATTGAAAATAGATAGTGAGCGTAAAGTATTAGAAGAGAAGTTAATTGAAACATTAAACTTATTAAATATAGATTATTCATTTTTTAGTACAACTAATAGTAGTGAAGAGTATCTAGTTTTTGGCTCCTTTTCTGTAGTAGAGAGCTATGTCAGTAAAAAATAAGTTTACTATTACTATATCAGATATAAACGGTTCAAAGCACTATTTACTCCATCAAATCATTAAAAGATTTGTTATATATTTTACCATTTTTATTCTCTTTCTTATAGTAACTGGATCATATCTAATTTCATTTTTAATGGATGAAGTTACAGGGCTAGAAGAGAAGAAAGTAAAGATGGTAGAGCAACAGAAGATTTTAAAAAAAAGTAATGATGAGTTAATTAAAAATCTACATAACAAGACAGAAGAGCTAACTAAAGAAATCTCAAATAAAAGTGAAGAATTAGACTCAATAAAAGAGAAGATTACGGATATTGAAGCATTAGTTGGAATCACACCATCGTTAGAGACAGAAGTTGATATAAGGCTACAAAATATTAAGTTTACATCAGCACAGCAAAAACTATTTTTTGACAATATACCAAATGGACCAGTTGTTAATTTTACAGGATATAGTGGAAAGTTTGGATGGAGAATACACCCTATATTGAAAAGAAAAGAGTTTCACCGAGGACTTGATTTAAGAGCAAAACGAATGACACCTGTTAGAGCCCCAGCAGATGGTGTTGTAGAGTATGCAGGTTATCACAAAAGTAGTGGCTTTGGGAATTTAGTTATAATAGAACATAATTATGGATTTAAGACAAGTTATGGGCATCTTAGCAAAAAATTTCCAGTTAAGGCTGGAGCTTTTGTAAAAAAAGGTGATATCATAGCATATACAGGCAATAGTGGCATGTCTACAGGACCACATCTTCATTACGAAGTAAGGTTTATTACAAGGCCCCTTAACCCTATCAATTTCATAAAATGGAATAGTTCCAATTTTGAAGATATATTTAAAAAGGAGAAAAGAGTTTCATGGCAATCTTTGATAAAACTAATGCAGTCTCACCTGCATCTAGCGAAACAACAATAATAGCAAGCGGTGCTAAAATAGATGGTGCTTTTAACTGTGCATCTAGACTTCATGTAGATGGCGAAGTAACAGGAGAGATAAATTCAAAAAGCATTGTTACTATTGGAAAAGGTGGTAAAATCAATGGCTCAATTAAAGCAGGTAGACTCATTGTAAATGGACTTTTTGAAGGTGAAGCAGAGTGTGATGGAGTTGAAGTTCTTGCTGGTGGAAAGTTTTTAGGAAAAGTCATATCTAAAGAACTCATGATAGAAGCAAAAGCTGAATTTGAGGGAGAGAGTAAAATCAAAAGAGATAGTGAAGTTTCCAAAGCATCTATAAAATCTTCTACAAAGGCATAGAAAAAAATTGCAACCAGCTACGTATGAGTTTTTTAAAAATGGGAGCAGCTCCGACTTAATTGGTGTTGCTAATGAAAAAGATGCTTTTTTAGTATCACAAGTTGTAGGATATGTAGGTAAAAAAGCTTATGTTCTACCGGATTTAAGAGCCAACTATGGGGATGATTTACTCTCTTTTAGAGATGAAATTCAACAACTTTTAAATACACTTAAAAATTACTATGATGATAATTCAACAAAAAAAGTGTTGGTATCTCCTGTACGAACACTTTTTACCCCACTTCCTCCTAAAAACCTTTTTAAGACTAAGATTATTGAATTTGGTGGAACCCTTAATCTAAAAGAGTTTAAACAAACTATGTTAAATTGGGGCTATTCAATTGTAGATGTTGTAGAGAGTCAAGGCGAAGTCTCTTTTAGGGGAGATATTATAGATATATTTCCTATTAACTCAAAAATGGCAATTAGAATTTCTCTATTTGATGAAGATATTGAGAGCATACGATTTTTTGAGTGTGAAACACAAAAGAGTGAAAAAGATGAGTTAGAGAGTTTTGAAATTGTTCCTGCTCTATTCTCTCTTAGCGATAGTGAGTTCGATGAGCTTAACCAAAAGATTGAGCTTATGCAGAGTGATAGTTTTGTGAAAGATATTCACTCTTTGGGACTTTGGGCTTTAAAAGATGTTTGTAATGACTATTTTAATGAATTTGGAATTGTTCTTATGCACTCTTTGGAAGAGGAGATAGAAGAGCTTGGACTGTTTGATAAAGATGGAAGTGAGAAGTTAAATAATCTCAATACAATTCCTCAAGCAAGAGAGTTTAAGTCACTTGATATAACTCCAACCAATACATTTTTAGAGTTTCATAAAAATAAAAAAATAACCATATTGGCAAAAAGTGAGATTTTGCTTCGACAAGAAGATATAGATACAAGCTACAGTTTTAAGCAGAGTGATTTAATTGTAAATATTATTGGACAAGATGAAGTTATTGTATCTTTGAATAAGAGGTCAAAAAAAAGAAGAAGAAAAAAAGCATCAATTATACTTGACGAGTTAAAAATAGGTGATTTAGTAGTTCATGAAAACTATGGAGTAGGTCTTTTTAAAGGCTTACAAAATACAACAGTTTTAGGAAGTACAAGAGACTTTGTTGTAGTTGAGTATCAAGGTGATGATAGACTTCTTCTTCCTGTTGAAAATCTTGATGTGATTGACAGATATATTAGTGATGGAGAGCATTTAGCAGTAGTAGATAAGCTAGGAAAAGGTAGTTTTGCAAAACTTAAAGCAAAAACTAGAGCTAAACTATTGGAAATAGCGAGTGAAATTATTGCAATTGCTGCAAAAAGGGAGATGATAGATGCAATAACTCTACATCAGCAAGAGAAAATTCGTGACTTTCAAAGAGATGCTGGTTTTGAATATACAGATGATCAAATGCGTTCGATTAATGAGATTTTCAATGATCTAAAAAGCTCAAAAATGATGGATAGACTTTTAAGTGGAGATGTTGGCTTCGGGAAGACTGAAGTTGCAATGAATGCTATGTTTTTAAGTGCTATAAACGGCTATCAGAGCATTATGATAGCACCAACTACACTACTTAGTTCACAGCACTTTAAATCTCTATATGAGAGATTCAAAAAGTATGATATACGAGTAGAAAAATTAGATAGATTCACATCTAGTAAGGCAAAAGCTAAAATTTTAGCAGATTTAAAAAGTGGTGAGCTTAAAATTTGTGTTGGAACTCATTCATTACTTGGAGTTGAGCTTAAAAATCCAGCATTAATAGTTCTTGATGAGGAGCATAAATTTGGTGTTAAACAAAAAGAAAAGTTAAAGCAAATGAGAGAAGATGTGCACATACTTAGTATGAGTGCAACACCAATTCCAAGAAGTCTCAACATGGCTCTGAGCTCAATCAAGCAATACTCGCAAATACTTACTCCTCCAAGTGAGAGAGAAGATATACGAACATTTGTTAAGGAGTATGAAGAAAAATCTTTAAAAGAGGCAATTACTCGTGAGCTTAGAAGAGGGGGTCAAATCTTTTTTGTGCATAACAGAATTTCAAGCATTGAAAATAAGAAAAAAGAGCTTCAAGAAATGCTACCTGGACTTAAGATTTTAGTACTTCACTCCAAGATAAGTGCAGCTACTACAGAAAAAGAGATGATATCCTTTGAAAATGGTGAGTATGACCTTCTTTTATCGACCTCGATTATAGAATCAGGCATACATATACCAAATGTAAATACTATCATTATAGACGGAAGTGAGAATTTTGGTATAGCAGACCTTCATCAGATGAGGGGACGAGTAGGTAGAGCAAAAAGACAGGGATACTGTTACTTTTTAGTCAGAGATAAAACTGCTTTAACAGAGCAGGCAAAAAAGAGACTAATTGCTCTTGAAGCTAACTCATTTTTGGGAAGTGGATCTGTTTTGGCATATCATGATTTGGAGATTAGAGGTGGTGGGAACTTGATTGGTGAAGCACAGAGTGGGCATATAAAAAACATAGGTTATTCTCTTTATCTAAAAATGCTTGAAGATGCTATCAACACACTATTAAATAATACTCCAGTTCAGAAAAAAGAGGTTGAGATAAAACTCTCTATTAATGCATTTATTAGTAGTGATTGTGTTAGTGAAGATAGAGTAAGGTTAGAGTTATACCGTCGCTTAAGTAGATGTGAGAGTATTAGAGATGTTCTTGATATAGAAGAGGAGATGGCTGATAGATTTGGAAAATTAGATCTCTATACTAAGCAATTTTTAGATGTTATTACTATTAAGATTTTAGCTACTCAGTCCAATATTGTATCTATATCAAACTTTGGACAAAACATAACACTAAAAGATAAAAATGATAAGAAGATATATCTTAAATCAAGAAGTAAAGATGATGATGATATTATAGATACTGTTTTAGTGCATTTTAGGAAGGGTATATAAAATGGATAGTTTTGATTTGTTTAAAGCACTCAAAGAGCAAGGTTATATTAAAGAAGATAGAGAGGAGTTTTGGTGGCCAAAGAGTGGTACTTTTGAAGTTCTAGTCGGTACAATCTTGACTCAGCAAGCAAAATGGGAAAAAGTAGAAAGAAGTTTAGAAAACCTTAGAGAGAGAAACTTACTCAATTTGAACTCTATCTCTAATTTGGATGGAAAAGAGTTAGCACTACTTATAAAACCAAGTGGATTTTATAATACAAAAGCTAAAAACTTAAAAAAGTTATGCCAAAATATAGAAAAAGAGTTTGAAACTTTTGAAAACTTTTGTTTACATGTAGAGCGTGATTGGCTACTTTTGCAAAAAGGCATAGGAGAAGAGAGTGCAGATTCAATTTTGTGTTATGCATGTAAAAGAGAAGTTATGGTAGTTGATAGCTACACAAACCGTTTACTAATGAAGTTTGGATATGAATTTGAAAGTTATAGCGAACTTCAAGAGTGGCTAGTAAATGGAATCGAAAGTAATCACGACAAAATATGCAAGTTATATGGGAAAAATATGGAACTAAATCTTATATATGCTAGATTTCATGGTAAAGTTGTAGAGTTTTGTAAAGAAAATAGAAGAGGAAAAGATGTTGAAGTAGGTAGCCTAAATTTTTAGGCTACATGAGGATTACTTAGACTCTTGCTCTTTTTTATATGCCATAATCATTGCATAAGCTTCATCTTTAAGCTTTAGCTTCTCTTTTTTAAGTTCCTCAAGAGCTAGTTGCTCCATATGTTCACGACCCTCTTCGATATCTTTTATCTGCTGGTCAAGATTATTGTGCTTTTCAAAAATTTTAGCAAAGTGTGCATTGGTAACTTTAATCTCTGATATTACATCTCTATATTCATGTAGCATTATTTCTCCTTGTATTTTATAGGCTATACCTATTGTTAACCCTATATTATTATAACAAAAAAGTGGTTAATCGAAGGTAAATTAAGTCCTATAATCTGCATTTATTTTGACATATTCATAGCTTAAATCACAACCATAAGATGTAAAAGAGCTTGTTCCTACTTTAAGGTCACATGTTACTCTATATGAGTCTTTTTTCATCACTTCAAATGCTTTTTGCTCAGTTTCTTTGTCTAAACTAGGATTTTCTTTTGAATAAACAGTTACATTATCATAAGATATAACCAAATCTTCTTCGCTACATGTTACTCCACTTGCTCCAATAGTTGATGCAATTCTTCCCCAGTTTGGATCTTCTCCAAAGAGTGCAGTTTTTACTAATAGCGAATTACTTAGTGCCATACTAGCTTTTTTTGCCTCTTCTTTATTGAGTGCATTCTTTACTTCAAAAGCAACAACTTTATTGGAACCTTCTCCATCTCTAAGAATTTCCTGACTCAAATGCTTAGTAAGTCGGCACAAAGCTTCATCAAATGCATCTTTATTATAAGCTTTTTTTGCAGAACTAAGTAGCATAACAGTATCATTTGTAGAAGTGTCACCATCAACACTAATTGTATTAAACGACTGCTCGACCGCATTAGCTAAAAGCTCATCCATATCTTTTTTTGGTATTTTAGAATCAGTTACAATAAAGCATAGCATAGTTGCCATTGCTGGATTTATCATACCAGCACCTTTGCAAATAGCAGCAATATGAAAAAACTCACCATTTTCAAGTTCAACTTTAAAGCATAACTCTTTTTTAAATTTATCAGTCGTCATTATCGCTCTTGCTGCTTTATCTGATTCTTTTGCATTGAAATTAAACTTATCAAATGCACTGCATATTTTCTCTTGGTTTAGTCTATAACCTATTACACCGGTTGAGCTCATAATTGGATTATGAATATCTTTGATGCTTTTTTTAAGTTCAGAAAATATATTTTCTATATCTTCAATACCTTTTTGCCCTGTCATAGCATTCGCATTTTTTGAGTTCATAAGCAAAAAGTTTGTTTTAAAATTGCTACCATAGTTTTTATAGTGTCTTATTGGTGCTGCTTGAAATCTATTTGTTGTAAAAACAGTAGATACATCGCAAGGCTCATCAGACCTAATAAATGCAACATCACCATCAACATCATTAGTTCCAGAGTTTGCACTACTTGTTTTCATGCCAACATTTACTCCATCACACCAAAAACCATCGACATTGGCAAGACCATTTTTGAGTGGAAATATATTAAACATACTTTAGCTCCTCTGGTTTTCGTTTTTTTCTTATTATTCTTTTTGTTGCTCGTATACTTTCACCAGTTCCAATTACGAGTAGTTTTGAGCCAGTTCCTACTAAAACATCACCTTTTGGCATCGGTATGAAAATATCGTTTGCATCGCGAATTCCAACTATACTTACATTGGTGATATCTCTCAATCTTGCCTCTTTTAGTTTTTTAAATCTCATCCAAGAGTGGTCTGGAATTTTAATCTCCTCCATATCAATTGGAGCATCTTTTCTATAGAGCAGTTTTTCTAACATATTTTCCATATCAGGTCTAAGACTCATAGCTCTTAGCCTCTCAGCCATTAGTTTGGTGGCACTTATAACTCTATCAGCACCAAGTTTTTTTAGTTTGGTCATATCACTGTCACTTGTTGCACTTGTAATTATGTAGTATGGTCTTTTAAGTCCAATCTCTTTTTCATAAAGTCTTGTAGAGGCTATTTGAGCAATATTATCAGCACTATTTTCACTAAGAGTTATAAGTCCTTTTGCGCTAGAAAGATATGATTTTAATAGAGCCTCCTCTGTGTGAGGGTCCTCTTGAACATAGTAAGGGTACTTGTATTGTGCTGCAATTTGTACTAAATCTTCTCTAGGGTCTATAACTACAAAGGGTATGTGGTTTTCTCGAAACTGCTTTGAAAGTTCAATTGTAATTTCACTGTGATGACATATTACAAAATGGTTTTTAAGTCTAGCGATTCTATATAACATTTGTCGCTCCTTGATTATATTTAAAAGTTCGCCCTTGTTTAGAACATCTACTAATATACCTACAGAGAATGAAAATAATCCAAATCCAAGTATTATGAGAGTTATTGTAAATATTCTTCCAGATGGTGAGATGGGAGAAATTTCTCCAAACCCAACTGTTGTAAAGGTAATTCCTGCTTGATATATTGCATCTAGTAGAGTAAAATCATCTATGATGACATAGCCAAGAGCTCCCAACATAATCATAAGAACTACGAGTATGAGAGGGAGACGAAAAGGCTTTAGTTGTTGATACAGTTCTGTATTTAAGTCTATATGAGGGGCTGATCTAGCAGACCAGTTAAGAAGTCGTTTTAACTTTGCTAGTATAGACAACAGTGCCCCTTATATTTTAGAAGTAGGGATTAAGCGTTCTTCTTCATAGTTCTTAGTGTAGAAGCCGCAACTCTGATTTTTCTTGTAGTTCCATCTTCTAAGGTAACTCTTACAGTTCTTAGGTTTGGAAGGAATCTTCTTTTTGTTCTGTTTTTAGCATGGCTCACATTGTTTCCACTCATAGGGCCCTTGCCAGTAATTGCACATTTTCTTGACATTATTAATTTCCTTAAAATTTTTTGGAATTTTACACAAAATAAGCAAAATATCTACTTAAACTTGGTGTACATAGTCTGTGAGTATAACATATGTTTTATAAATGTTTTATGAAAGTAAAGCTACAATGTCAAAACTGACCTTACACACCATCTAAAAGTATAGATGGTGTGTAAGGTCAGTTAAAAACATTGGAGGTTCTACTTTGTTATCACAAACAACTATCAACAACTACATTGAAACCATTCCTCCAGTCCCAGAAGTTGTAAAGAGATGCGCAGATGCTTTAGAAAGTGGCGACATGGTTTATGCAGCTGATATAGCAAATGAAGATAGAGCCTTTATGCACTATTTGCAAGATATTGTAAACAAGCCTATTTTTGGTTTTAGAGATGAGATAAAAAATGCTAGACAAATTTTTGGTATATTGGGTATTTCAAAAGCAAAACAGCTTGTATATGGATACTATTTACTTTTAATTTTACCTAAGAGGTGGGAAGTATTTGATTTTAGTACAGCAAAATTTCAAAATTTTCAAGCAAATCTTATTTTTAATTGGGCCAAAATAGTAAAAGATATAAAAAGTGATAGCAGTGAAATAATAGCAGCTATAAGCATTGTGCCAGCAGCACTTGTAGTTTGTGAGATGCTTTTTCGTGATATTAATAGCACGGTTAAACTCCTAAGAGATGTTAAACAGTTAAGCTATGAAAATATACTACTAAAAATGACAGGTAGAACTTTTTTTGATATTGCATCTTTAGTCGCAAAAAAATGGGATTTTTCTGATAGTATTGTAGAGCTAATCGCATCAATTGGAAAGCATGATGTTAGCTATCAAGTAGAGTACTCTAAAGAGGTTGAGTATATGAGACTACTTCTTATATATGAGCTTAGTCGTCCAGTTATGGTTAAAAGTGGGCTTAGTGATCTTTTTGATATCGAGTCTAGTTTTAGTGATGAAGTTACACTTAATTTTTATAAAATTATCGAAGAAGGCAAAGCTTGAGACCAATTGTAAAGCAAAAAGTCGCTATTTTTTCTCCAGTTGGTTTTTTAGATGGTGAAAATGCTAATGAAATTATATCTTCACAAGATGTAGATTTTCTCATAAACTTCAAGCTTGAAGGTGCATTTATATCTCTAAAAAAAGTTATATTTTTTAATAAAAGGGGAATAACCGTATTGATAGAATCTCTTTTAAGAGTAAGAGATGATTGTGGAACTGCAGTAGGCTTTTGTGATTATGATGATAAAAAATATAAAATGATTTTGGATATGTTCCTTGATACACTCAACTTTTCTCTATTAGATACATCAGATATTGTTAGACTTTTTTATGGAGATGATATACAAAATGCTAAAGATAAAAAGATACTAATCTATGTAGAAAGCAGTGAACAAAAGAATCAGTTAGCAATGGAGTTGTATGAAAGAGGGTTCTCTCCTATAATTGCAAAAGATGAAAATGATTTTTTAGCTAAAAGAGAAGATGCTGAGTATATAATTAAAAACTCATATCTTGGAAAAATGGATAAAACACCAGCGGTATTTATAAAACATAATGTTGTTATTTACACTCTAAAGGGCTTCGTGGATTCAGAAGTATCTAAAAAATTTGATATGGTTTATCATAAAAATTCTATTAAGGTAGGATTTAAACTTTTTATTTTTGATGCAGGTAATGTGTCTGCTATCAATATCCATGGTGCAAATTTTATATCAAAACTTTCTACTGCAGGGGCAGAGTACGGAGTTTCTATTGTTGTATGTGGAATTGATAAAAGAAAAATAAGTGATAAAATACTTAATGATCTTGAAGATACTGGTGTTCTTGTGTACCCAAGTATAGCAGAGTTTTTTCAGGATGATGAACTGATAAAAGCAGCATATGAAAGCACAGGTACTGCTGCAAAAAACTCTGGAGTAACAAAAAAATTAATCTCAATATTGACAACAGTAATTGACTCAACTATAAAGACTATTGAAGTGCTTTGCGGGTATAATGCAAAGAAGAAATCAATTAAGATTAAAGAGTTGTGTTTAAAAGAAGACTGTGCATATTTGAGCTCATCTATAGGTTTTTATGGAGATATAGAAGGTATCTTAATACTGTCTTTTGAAAAAAGTATAGTAGAAACTGTTTGTAAAATACTTTTAGATGAAGGTTATAGTGATTCCGATTTGTTGGATGCTTTAGGTGAATTTACACATATAATAGGTGGTAAAATTGCCCAGCAACTACACAAAGATGGTGTAAAAATCTGCTTGACAATGCCTAGAGTATTTCATAGCATTAAAGATGTTTTAGTTTTTCAAAAAAACAGTCGTGGTGCTCAAGTAGATTTAGATGTAAATGAGAAAAATATAACTCTATTTTTAACAAGATAATTAAGGATTAAGATGAAAATTGCCCCAAGTATTTTATCTGCTGATTTTGGTAGGTTAAATGATGAAATAAAAGCTATCTGTGATGGCGGTTGTGACTATGTTCATGTCGATGTTATGGACGGACACTTTGTTCCAAATCATACAATTGGACCAGTCGTTGTTGGAGCGGTTGCAAAAGTAGCAACTAAGCCACTTGATATTCACCTAATGGTACAAAACAATACATTTTTTGTAGATCTCTTTGCTCCATTTAAACCTGAGTTTATCTCTTTTCATATTGAAGAGGAGAAGCACCCTCATAGATTGATTCAAAAGATTAGAGGACTAGGAATAAAACCTGCAATTGTTTTAAATCCGCACACACCACCAGAAAGTATAGAGTTTTTACTTGAAGATTTAGATATGGTATTACTGATGAGTGTAAATCCTGGTTTTGGTGGACAAAAATTTATATCATCCGTCATAGAAAAGGCTAAAAGATTAAAAGCAATGATAGAGAAAAAAGGTTTAAATACTCTTATTGAGGTAGATGGTGGAGTAAACGATAAGAATGTCAAAGAGCTAGAAAATGCAGGTGTTGACATAGTAGTAGCTGGAAATTATGTATTTTCAAACCCATCATATAAAAAAGCAATAAGTAGTTTAAAGTAGTGCGAGTTAAGATCTGTGGCATAACAAATATAGAAGATGCATTAGTAGCTATTAAGGCTGGTGCAGATGCATTGGGTTTTGTTTTTTATGAAAAATCACCTCGTTATATTGAACCATCTAAAGCATTAAAAATTGTAAAACAACTTCCTCCTTTTGTGGAAAAAGTAGGGTTATTTGTAAACTGCACAGCAAAAGAGATAAGCTCTACATGTAGAGCATCAAAGATGAGTTTGGCACAGATTCATTTTGAGGCAGAAGATGAGCTATATGAGAACTTGGATATTGCTTATGTTAGAGTAATTAGGGCTACATGTAGAGATGATTTACTAAAGTATAGTGATAAGTACCGTATAGTTGATGCCTTTGTAGAGGGCTATGGCGGAGAAGGCAAAAGAGTTGATTTAAGTTGGTTTGAAGGGATTGATTGCTCCAAAATCATACTTGCTGGTGGTCTTAGTTGTAACAATATTGATGAGGTTAAAAAGTTGGGATTTTACGCTTTAGATATTAGTAGTGGAGTAGAAAAGAGTAAAGGTGTTAAGGATAGTAAAAAAGTTTATGAGTTTATAAAAAGAGCAAATAATTGAGAAATTTTGACAAACTAGTTGAACGCATAAGTAAAGAGCCTATTTTTTTTAGTGAGTGCCAAACAATATTTAAAAATATTAAAGAGCTTAAAAACTATGAGTTTGATACTCTTTTTGAGTGTGTATCAAACATGAAAGTTTTAGGACTTCCGTTAGTAGAACTTTCCAACAAAAAACTTGCTCTTGAGACCACTATGATTCCTTTTGATAAGCAGAGATTTTGTATAGTAGATATAGAGACAAATGGAAGCAAGCCTGATAGCTCTCAAATTATTGAGATAGGAGCTATCCTTTATGAAGATGGCAAGATTATAGACAGGTTTGAGAGTTATGTAAATGCTGATGAAATTCCTGAAAATATTGTAAAGTTAACAGGAATTAAGATAGAAGATGTTGTAAATGCACCATCTCTAAAGAGTGTATTAGAAAAGTTTCGTCTGTTTTTAAGCGATGCTGTTTTTTTAGCTCATAATGTTAACTTTGACTATAAATTTATATCTTATTCTATGGAAGCAGCAGGTTTTGGGCCGCTACTTAATAGGAAAATGTGCTCCATAGACCTAGCAAAAAAGACAATAGAAGCTCCAAAGTATGGTCTAGCATCATTGATAGAACTTTTTGATATAGAAGTAGAACATCACAGAGCATACAGCGATGCATATGCTGCTATGATAGTTTTTCAAAAAAGTTTAGAAAAACTTCCAGAACATATCATAACAACAGAAGATTTAATCAAATTTGCTAACCCAAATCCAAAGAAAAGAAAAAAATCTAAAAATACTTGTTCTTAAGCTCTACATAGTTTTGAGCTGATTTATATAGTGAAGCTACCTCTTTATCGCTTAGCTCTCTAATAACTTTTGCGGGACTTCCCATGATTAGAGAGCGAGGAGGGAATACTTTACCGCTTGTTACAAGTGAATTTGCACCTACAATTGACTCTTTGCCAATGACTGCTCCATCCAAGATGGTTGCACTCATACCAATCAAACAAGCATCTTCAACTTTACAGCCATGGAGCATCACCCTATGCCCAACAGTTACATCACTACCAATAACAGTTGGGTATCCATCACTCTTGTCCTCTTTTGTAAAATGAGTAACATGAATCATACTTAAATCTTGTATATTTGTTCGCTCACCAATCTTGATTGAGTTTACATCACCTCTTATAACGCATCCAAACCAGATAGAACTGTTTTTTCCAATGTCTATTTCACCAATTAAATCAGCACTTTGAGCTACAAAAACACTTTGAGCTATTTTTGGTGATTTACCTTCAAACTCCATTAACTCTCCTTGAACAGTTTTCTAGCTAGATTTTCAGCTTTATTTGAAGTAGTATCTTTCTTCATTGTTTTATATATTTTATTTATATACTCTTCTAAAATAATATGATTATTGATTATTTTTTCATCCTGATTATTGACCTTTTCATAGTTGCCATCGTTATTTAGATTCCAACTTAAACTGTTGTCGTTGATTTGTAGTTGAAGCATTTCAAAAAGCTTCTCTTGCAAAGACTTTTCATATATAGGAGTCATAAGCTCTAGTCTTCTCTCAAGATTTCTTGGCATACAATCTGCACTTGCGATAAAAAGTGTAGGCTCAGAGTGTTTAAAGTAGAAAACTCTTGCATGTTCAAGATATCTACCAATGATACTCTTAACACTAATATTTTCACTAATACCTTTTATATTTGGTCTTAAACAGCATATACCTCTGATGATAAGCTCGATTTTTGCACCAGCTTTAGAGGCAGTATAAAGTGCTTTAATGATATCTGAATCAACCAAGGCATTCATTTTTAAGATAATATGCCCATTTTTACCAGCTTTTGCTTCTCCTGCTATGAGTAAGATTAGTTTTGGCTTAATCTGTGTTGGCGACATTTTTAAATCTGCAAGCTTTTTGTTTTTTGAAAAACCAGATAAAATATGAAAAAATGTAGTTGTATCTTTAGCAAAGCTATCTCTACATGTAAGAAGACTCACATCAGTATAGATTTTTGCCGTTGCTGCATTGTAGTTACCGGTTCCTAAGTGCATATAAAATTTTAAAATTCCAGATTCTTGCCTGATGACCTGCGTTACTTTTGCATGTATTTTGAAACCTGTGATTCCATAGATTACATGGGCTCCAGCTTGCTCAAGTGCTTTTGCCCAATGCAGATTGTTCTCTTCATCAAATCTAGCTTTAAGTTCAACCATAACAGTAACTTGTTTTCCATCACTTGCAGCATCAATTAGAGCTTTGATAATCTGTGAATGTTTCTCTACTCTGTAAAGTGTAGTTCTTATTGAAACTACATTTGGGTCTTTTGATGCCTCTTTTACGAGTCTTGTTACAGTATCGAAGCTTTCATAAGGGTGAAGCAGAAGTGCATCTTGTTTTGCAATAATTTTAAAGATAGACTCATTTTTACTAAAAGGAGGCAATATTTTTGGATTATGTGGCTGGAGTGTAAGATACGAGAAGTCTTTATTGTTAATTATTTGCCAAAGTGCACCTAAGTTTAGGGGTATACTGTATTCGTAAATGTCTTTTGCAAATATTTGCATATGAGAGTTTAAAAACTTCATCAAGTCTTCATCTGCTTTTTCTTCTATCTCAAGTCTTACAAAGGCACCACGACGACGAAGCTTTAAACCTTGCTCCATAATCATCATAAAATCATCAGCTTCTTCCTCTTCTATAACTATATCAGCATTTCTTGTAACTCTAAATGCAGCAGATGAGATAAGACTATAGCCGGGGAATATTTTCTCAGCATGACGCTTTACAATGCTCTCAATTGGGACATATATGTTGTCACTTACTTGATAAAATCTAGGTAAAACTCTTGGAATTCGAATCATCCCATATTTGAAGTTACCAATACCTTTTTCATCTTGGAGTTTCACCGCTAAAGAGAAGCTAAGATTGTTCAAATGTGGAAATGGGTGAGTTGCATTAACAGCAATCGGCACAGAAACAGGAAGAATATTTGAGAAAAAGTAATCATCTGCTGTTTTTTTCTGTTCCCTGCTAAGTTCACAATAGTCTGTCACAAGCAGGTTCTCATTTTTTAGCTCTTTTATGATTTCTATATAAATTTTCTCAAGGGTATTCTTTTCATTGGATATATAGTTTCGTATCTCTCTGAGCTGATCTAAAGGAGTCATTTCATCACTACCTGTTACAATAACACCAGCAGAAAAAAGTTGTTTTAGACCTGCAACTCTAATCATATAAAATTCATCCAAATTGGTTGCATAAATAGCTAAAAATTTAAGTCTTTCTAGTATAGGAAGCTCTTTTTTTGTAGATTCACTTAAAACTCTAGTATTAAATCTTAGCCAAGATAACTCTCTGTTTATAAAATTTTTTGGATCATTTAGGCTGGACATGATTATCCTTTTTCTTTTATATTATCATAATTAAGGTTACAAAAAAATTACAATTTTCTAAGTCTAGCTATATCATCTCTTAGTTTTGCAGCCTTTTCGAACTCTAAAGACTTTGCAGCCTCATGCATGGCTTTTGTCATCTCCTTTAAGATTTTCTTTTTTTCGCTTGGGGGTATTTTGTCTTTTTTGTCCATCTTATTGAAAATCTCACCCATATCTTCTACTTTTAGATTTTCATCTAGTATTCTAGTGGTTGATTGTGGTGTTATGCCATTTTTTTCGTTGAATTCTTCTTGAATTTTTCTTCTTTTTTGGGTTAACTCTATAGCATACTTCATCGAATCTGTTATGCGTTTTGCGAACATAATCACACGACCATTGAGATTCCTAGCAGCTCTACCCATAGTCTGAACGAGGCTGGTTTTACTTCTTAAAAACCCCTCTTTATCTGCATCTAAGATAGCCACAAGAGAAACCTCAGGCAAGTCCAAGCCCTCACGAAGTAAGTTTATGCCTATAAGTACATCAAACTCCCCAAGTCTCAAAGCTCGTATGATCTGATTTCTCTCAATCGCATCTGTATCAGAGTGCATATACTTGACTTTCAAACCAAGTTCCCCATAGTAACGGCTAAGCTCTTCGCTCATCTTCTTGGTTAGAGTTGTGACTAAAACCCTCTCATTTTTAGCTATGGTTTTTTTAATCTCATCATAAAGAGTCTCTACTTGAAACTCACTATCCAAAATCTCAACTTTAGGATCAAGAAGTCCTGTTGGTCGTATGATTTGCTCTGCTGTGTTCTCTTTGCTTAACTCCATCTCTATAGGGCTTGGGGTAGCTGAGACGAAGAGAAATTGTGTTTTTTTGTTTATAAACTCATCAAACATCAAAGGTCGATTGTCTAAGGCACTTGGAAGTCTAAAGCCATACTCCACAAGTACCTCTTTTCTACTTCTATCGCCTGCAAACATACCACGAAACTGGGGAAGACTTACATGAGACTCATCAACTATGACCAAAAACTCTTTTCCGATTGCTTCAAAGTAGTCAAACATAGAGTAGGGAGTCTCTCCCTCTTTTTTGCCAGTTAGATAGCGAGAGTAGTTTTCAACTCCCTTGCAAGCTCCGGTTGCTTGCATCATCTCTAGGTCAAACTCTACTCTGCTTTTAAGTCTTTGATACTCCACAAGCTTGTTTTCTTTTTGAAAAAAAGCAAGTCTTTTTCCAAGCTCATCTTCAATGAGTTTCATTGACTCTGCCAAACGAGTCTGTCCAACTATAAACTGATTGGTTGCATATATAGTTACTTTTTTCAACTCTTCAAGCTTTTTGTTGCTAAGAGTTTCAAAGTAGTAGATACTCTCAACTTCATCTCCAAAAAACTCAATCCTTACAGCCTCATCTTCGTTGTAGGCAGGGTGAATATCCACTACATCTCCACTCACTCTAAAGCAACCTCTATCAAAAAAACTATCGTTTCGTTTATACCCCATATCTACAAGTTGCATCAAAAGTGTTTTTTGGTTTATCTCTTGTCCAACTTCAACTGCTTGGACCATCTGTTTGTACTCTTTAGGGTCTCCAAGACCATAGTTAGCTGAAACTGAAGCCACACAGATAACATCATCGAAACTCAAAAGAGAGGTAGTCGCTGAGAGCCTAAGCCTCTCAAGTTCGTCGTTTATGGAGCTATCTTTTTCTATAAAAAGATCACTCCTTGGTATGTAAGCCTCAGGCTGATAGTAGTCGTAGTAGCTTATGAAATACTCAACATGATTTTTAGGAAAAAAGCCACGAAATTCTGAGTAAAGCTGAGCTGCTAGAGTTTTGTTGTGTGTCATGATGAGTGTAGGCATCTGAAGTTTTTCTATGATTTGAGCCATGGTAAAAGTCTTGCCACTTCCTGTAACTCCTATAAGAGTCTGGTACTTGTTACCTTTTTTTATGCTCGCGGTTAGTTTTTCTATAGCCTTTGGTTGGTCACCAGAGGGAGAAAA
>JALSME010000141.1 GCA_026987955.1 Sulfurospirillum sp. | reverse complement strand
ATTTGTGCTATGTGCATAGTTTTTATAGGTAGTTTTTCACGGTCAATAATACCTTGCATATGCATAAGACAAGACATATCAATGCCTGTCATAACTTCTGCTCCTGCACTTAGGTGGTCATTGACTCTATCAATCCCCATAACAGCACTCATAGCATCTTCGCTTACACAAAATGTACCACCAAACCCACAACACTCATCATTTCTTTTTAGTGTAACAAACTCTATACCTTCTACAAGGCTAAGTATGTCCATGATTTTAGAAAATGCAGGAAGATTTCTTTCACTCATGCTAGCCATACCAAGTTCACGGTGCCCATGACAAGAGTTATGGACTCCAACCTTATGAGGGAAGCTTGCATTCATACTCGTTGGTTTAATAACATCATGCAAAAACTCCACAAGCTCATAAGTGTGAGTTTTTAGATGTTCAAACCCATCAACTCCTTCTAAAAATTGAGTGTAATTTTCTCTAACCATAGCTACACAGCTTCCACTAGGAGCTACAACATAGTCATAATCTTTAAAGATTTTCAAAAAACGGTGAGCAAGTTCGCTAGCTTCATGAGCACATCCTGTATTTGCCATAGGCTGACCACAGCAAGTTTGGTTGGTTGGGTACTCAACATCTAGCCCAAGATTTTCAAGCACTTTCAAAGCCGCCATAGAAGCTTCTGGGTAGAGCTCGTTCATAAAACATGGTATAAAAAGTCCTATTTTCATATTTATCCTAGCAATGTTTGTAAAAAGTACTCAATAAGAAGTACTCCTGTTGTTAATGATAGCACAATTGCTAAAAACCTTATAACCCTCATCTATCTTTCACTCAATGCTAATTTAACTGCAAGACCAGCAAATACAGTACCTGCAATCTTGTTTAGTATGGGTTCAGCTTTTGGAGAGTTTTTAAACCAATTTCCAATAAGTCCTGCTAAGAGTGCAATACTACTAAAAACAACTAAGGCACATAGCATAAATATAGCCCCTAAAACAAAAATCTGTAGAGTAATACTTCCACCTTCATGGTTTGTAAATTGTGGTAAAAAAGCTAAAAAAAAGATAGATACCTTTGGATTTGTAATATTCATAATAATCCCTCTTTTATAGAGTTTTAAAGGAGATAGGGTGATGTTTTGTTTTTCTATATTGCTTTTGGAGTTTGACTTAAATGACATATAGGCAAGATAAAGAAGATACGCAGCTCCAATGAATTTGAGAATATTAAAAGCAGTAACTGAGGTTTGAAAG
The DNA here is from genome assembly GCA_026987955.1 of Sulfurospirillum sp. Classification (GTDB taxonomy): domain Bacteria; phylum Campylobacterota; class Campylobacteria; order Campylobacterales; family Sulfurospirillaceae; genus Sulfurospirillum_A. The sequence goes on along the minus strand of JALSME010000141.1, from coordinate 4,366 downwards.
ATAGCAGCAACACCAAGTGCAACAGCAGTTGTATGAAAAACAAGACCACTGCAAAGTCCAAGAGTTATAAATATACCTGCTTTTGAGTTTTGTGTCATAGACTGAGTGAGAACAAAAAGATTGTCAGGTCCAGGTGCTAGTGCCAAAAGAGATGATGCTGTGATAAATAGCAATATAGTTTCGAAGTCGAGCATTAGTTATCCTTAGGTTGGAAATATACGGGTATCTGTTTAGTTTTGATTGTAGCATTATGTAGGTAAAAGTAACTTTATAAGATAGTTTGGGATAATCATGGTTTAATCAATTTTGAGTATAATACTTCAACTAGAATTATGTAATTTAGTAAATTATACTACATAATTTAGGTTTAAAAAAATGTAGGAATTTATATGTCAAGAATGACAAATAGTGAAGCACTTGATTTGATACAAAATGCTGACCTGTATGAGCTTGGTCGTATGGCAAGTGAGAGAAAACTAGAACTTCACCCCAAAAAAATAACAACTTTTGTAGTAGATAGAAATATAAACTATACCAATGTATGCTGGGTAGATTGCAAGTTTTGTGCCTTTTATAGGCATGCAAAAGAGGAAGATGCCTATGTGCTTAGTTTTGAGCATATTGGAAGTAAAATTGAAGAGCTTATTGCCATAGGTGGCACGCAGATACTTTTTCAAGGTGGTGTTCACCCTAAACTAAAGATAGAGTGGTACGAAGAGCTAGTTGGATGGATTGCTTCAAAGTATCCAACTATAGATATACATGGTTTTTCAGCTATCGAGATTGATTATATTGCTAAGATCTCAAAGATAAGCTATAAAGAAGTACTACAAAGACTTCAAGCTAGAGGGATGTTTTCAATTCCAGGAGCTGGAGCAGAGATACTGAATGATAGAGTAAGAGATATAATTGCTCCAAAGAAATTAAGTTCTGCTGATTGGATAGAGGTGCATCGTCAAGCTCATAAAATAGGTATGAAAAGTACTGCAACAATGATGTTTGGTACGGTTGAAACAGATGAAGAGATTATCGAGCATTGGGAAATGATACGAAATCTTCAAGATGAAACAGCTGGATTTAGAGCATATATCATGTGGAGTTTCCAATCAGCTCATACGGAGCTAATAAAAGAGATACCTGATATGAAAAAGCAGTCTTCCAACAGATACTTAAGGCTTTTAGCAGTTAGTCGTTTGTATCTTGATAACTTTAAAAATATACAGTCCTCGTGGGTAACACAAGGAAGTTATGTGGGGCAGTTGGCATTAAAGTTTGGTGCAAATGATTTGGGAAGTACAATGATGGAAGAAAATGTTGTCTCTGCTGCAGGCGTAACCAATGAGATGAACCAAGAAGAGATGATAAAGCTTATAAGAGACATAGGGGAGTATCCTGCAAAAAGAGATACTGCATACAATATTTTGGAGAGATTTTAATGAAATATTTTTTAACAATTTTAATAATTTTGCAAGGAGCATTAGTGAGTGGAGTAGTAGAAAAGATAAACATAAAGGGTGTTGAAGTACCTGTTATATATGAACAAAATAGTGCTTTACCAATTGTGTCGCTACAACTTGTTATACAAGATGCCGGTTCAATAGAGGATGGAAAAAATCCTGGGATTGCAAGGTTCACTGCAAGCATGCTAGGTGAAGGCACAAAAGAAAAGGGCTCAATTAGATTTGCAAATGAGCTAGAAAGTAGGGCTATTAGCCTAAGTACACACGCAGGAACTGAAACATTTGTGTATGAACTTTCTAGTCTAAAAGAGCAATTTGATTTTGGACTTGGGATGCTAAAAGATTTACTAAAAGATCCAAATTTTAGTAAAAGTAGTTTTGATAAAGTGAAACAACTTACTCTTGGTGGGTTGTCATCTAAAAAGAGTGATTTTGACTATATTGCAAACATGAATTTAAAAAAGATGATATTTAAGGGAACACCTCTTGAAAACTCTGCAAGTGGAGATGAAAAAAGTATTTTAAATTTAAAAACAAAAGATATCGAAGAGTTTTATAGTAAACATATTGATTTATCTAATATAATTGTAGTTATCGGTGGAGATATTACTTTTAGTGAGGTTAAAGTTGCTTTAAATAATCTTTTAAAAGATATTAAAATAGGTAAAAAAAGAGAATTACCTTATTATAAAGTTAACGAAAATATCGATACACATATAGAGATAAAAGATACAAAACAGGCATATATATACTTTGGTTCACCATACTACTTAAAGAGTAACGATGAAAATCTATATAAATCCAAGGTTGCAGGTTTTATTCTTGGAGAAAGTGGTTTTGGAAGTCGCTTGATGGAAGAGATTAGAGTTAAAAGAGGACTTGCATATTCTGCATATTCACGAAGTAGCGTAAATCGCTCAAATTCATACTTTTCTGGTTATTTACAAACAAAAAATGAGAACCTAGATGAAGCTAAAAGTGTTGTTATTGATGAAATAAAAAAGTTTGTAAAATATGGTGTAACACAGAGTGAACTTGACCAAGCAAAGAGATTTTTACTTGGAAGTGAACCATTAAGAAATGAGACACTATCTCAAAGATTGAGTAGGGCATTTTTTGAGTATTATCGTGGATTTAAACTTGGTTACTCAAAGGCTCAACTTGAGCAAATTGAAGAGTTAAGTTTAGAAGACTTAAATAGCTTTATAAAATCACATGATGAAATTACAAACTTAAGTTTTTCCATAGTTCGTGATGGCAATAAGTAGTAAAGACAAGGAAAAATTTAAAAAACTAGGGGTAAGTAGTCTGCTTGATTTAGCACTACTTATTCCTAAATCTTTTGATAATACATTTATCAACAAAACACCAGCTATTAACGAAATCAATACAATTGAGGTTACAGTAATCCGTTCTAACTTATCAAAAGTTTTAAGTCTAAGATTTTTTTGTAAAACATGGCAAGAGGAGATTGGCGGAGTAGTTTTTAATCCAAGACCTTATCATAGAGCCGTTTTTAGAGTAGGCTCTACCATGCATATAAGCGGTAAAGTTGAGTGGCAATCAGGTAAACTTTCAATTGTTCAGCCTATTGTAGTAACACAAATCAACACAATAACACCAAAATATAAAACAGTTTTGCAAAACAGAACCATGGTAGATTTGGTGAGTAGATTTCTTACATGTAGAGCACTAGAGGACGAAGGACTAAAAGAAAATGAAGCCAATACGGTTATGCAGCTTCATTTTAATAAGCCAATAGATGATAACTCTTTGCGTGTAATGAAGTTTATTGATATATATAATTTTATTAAAAAATTAAACAAAAAAAAGACAACCTTTAAAGCTAAAAATATATTAAGCTCAGACGAGAGTGACTTTGTAAAGTCATTGCCATTTGAGCTTACAAATGACCAAAAAAATGCAATTATAGATATAAAAAAGGATTTTAACTCATCAAAGTCAGCAAGGCGTATAGTTATGGGTGATGTTGGAAGTGGAAAAACTATAGTTATATTGGCTTCTGTTGTGATGTGTTTTCCTAAAAGGGCAGTTTTAATGGCACCTACAACTATACTAGCAAACCAACTATTTGAGGAAGCAAAAAAGTTTTTGCCTCAACAGGTTAGAACTACTCTTGTGGTAAGTGCAACTTCAAAAAAAGAGGATTTATGTCAATTTGACTTCATAATTGGTACTCATGCTTTGTTACATAGAAAGATGCCAGATTTTGATTTGATAATGGTTGATGAGCAACATAGATTTGGAACAAAACAGAGAGAATTAATTAACCAATTATCAATTAGGGATGATAAACATCCACATGTTTTACAGTTTTCAGCTACACCAATTCCAAGAACAATGAGTATGATTCAGTCATCTTTAGTGGATTTTTCTTTTATAAAACAGACTCCGTTTAAAAAAGATATTGATACAAAAATCATAAGAAAATCTGACTTTAAAAACTTGGTTGAACATATAAAAAGTGAAACTAATGATGGTAGGCAAGTTATTGTTATATACCCATTAGTTGAGGAGAGTGAGATAATTGAGTACCAGTCAATCGAAGAGGCAAGAGGATATTGGGAAAAAAATTACAAAAAAGTTTTTGTTACATTTGGGGCAGATAAAAATAAAGAAGAAGTTTTAGAATCTTTTAAAGAAGAGGGCAGCATACTTATCGCGACAACCTTGGTTGAGGTTGGAATATCTTTACCTAAGCTTTCAACTATTGTTATAGTTGGAGCAGAGAGACTTGGGCTTGCTACACTGCATCAGCTAAGGGGAAGAGTGAGCAGGAATGGCTTAAAGGGGTATTGTTTTTTATATACAAACCAAAATGAGTCTAAAAGGTTAAGCGAATTTTCAAGATGTTTAGATGGTTTTGATATAGCCGAGCTTGATTT
>JALSME010000140.1 GCA_026987955.1 Sulfurospirillum sp. | reverse complement strand
ATTAATTTTCTATTAACATAATATTGGTAAAATTACATATGCAAGGATATATAATAAACTTTAACCCAGTAAAAGACGAAGATTTAATTGTAACAGTGCTAACAAGAGATTCTATTCTTACGCTGTATAGATTCTATGGAGCTAGACACTCACATATAAATCTAGGGTATAAGATTGATTTTGAAGCTAAGTCCTCTACTAGATCCTCACTGTCTCAGCTAAGTGGAGTTCTTCATCTTGCAAATAAATGGAACTTAGATCATGGAAGAATGCATGTTTGGCAATCATACATAAAGCTTTTTTACCTACATTTAAAAGATGTAGATGAGATAAATAGTTTTTACTTTGACCTTCTAGAAGAGTGTAGTGCTATATGGGAGATGCAAAACCCAAAACGAATAGCAATAGAAGCATACATAAAGCTACTTGAGTATGAGGGTAGACTTCATGATGAATTTATTTGTTTTAATTGTGAACTGCCAATTGATAAGCATATTTCGCTTGTAAGAGGTTTTTTACCAGCTCATGAGAAGTGTGCATGGACTGAACCATTTGATGAATTATTCATAAAAGAGCTATTTAGTAAAAAAAGTTCTCTCTTTTTGAATGATGAAAGTATAGAAAAATTATGGAAAATTATGATGGAAGGATTTTAACTTGAGGACACCTCTAAAACCCTTAAATCATGACTATAAAATACCAAAAAATAAAAAAGGATAAAAAATTTTAAAATTTATAATAATAACGGCAATATGTGCAAGTTCACTGTTTTCAAAAGTTCATATTACACTACCTCCAAAGCCATTTGAAATTTATCATAAAAAGTCTCAAGTTGCTGGAGCAAAAATATTAATTATTGCAGGTATTCATGGTAACGAGATAGGAGGCTATAAGAGTGCTGATTTACTAACTAAAATCAAAGTTAAAAAAGGTGAACTCTTAATTATACCAAGAGCCAATTTTCTAGCAATCTTGAACAATACAAGAGGCTATAATGGAGATATGAATAAAAAATTTAATAACATAGATAAGAATGACAAAGATAAAAAATATATAGAATTAATCAAAAAAACTATTATTGATTTTCATCCTGATGTACTTATCTCACTGCATGAGGGATATGGTTTTGCTAAAAACAGTAAAAATGCATGGGGCAATAGCATAGTAATAGATGAAAAAAAATATAAAAATTTTAACCTTGAAAAGACCGCAAAATTTGTACAGGAAAAAGTCAATAAGCATCTAAACTATAAAATTGCCATAAAAAACACAACTACATTTTCAAATCCCATTGAAAAAAATAGAGATACTTTTATGCTAAGCGACTGGGGATTAAGACAAAATATTAAATCATTTGCTATTGAGTCATCAAAAAATATGGATTTAAAAGAGAGAATTAGAACACATCTTTTAATGTTAAAGTATTTTTTTGACTACTATGGGCTTGAGATAGAGCCTTCTATGGAGTCACTTATTGAAAACATAGAAACTACTCAGCAAATACCAACTATCGTTATGAAAATCAATAATAAAATTTTTAAAATTAATAAAGATACAACTCTTTTGTTGGAAAAAGGAAGCAAAATTAAGGTTCTTGATATAATAGGACCAAATGGAAGCTACTTAGTTCCTAGAGGAGTAAATTTAAACTGGAATAGTTTTAAGTTTAATAATATCTCTTTTGATGTTAAAGTAGACAATAAAAAGATTTTTACAATCAAAGGCAAAGAGGTAAGAAAAATGGCTACAAGGCATAACAAAAGTAGAGAAAATATAGCAAATTAAACATGGGCACCTATAAAAACCCTTATATTAATTTGCTATATTTATATCGCTAAAACTTTCTATATTAAGATTTTCAAAAGCTGATTTTAGTGAGATAAAAAGCTCTTTATTTTCCTCTTCCATCTTAGCTAGCATATCTTTTGTTTTTGCACGAGCTATTGGCATCTTTATGTCGAACCGCATTGCTGGACATGCCTCATCCCCAATCGTTGGCATATGATGCTCTTTGGCTTGATCTCGTAGTTGCCTCTCTCGTACCTGTATAAATGGTCTTATAACTTTTAAACCATTTCCTGCTGTATAGATAGGTGGCATAGAGCGAAGTGCTCCATTGTAACTAAAGTTCATAAAAAAGCTCTCTACTGCATCATCTAAGTGGTGAGCAAGGGCAAGTTTTTCGTAGCCATTATCTTTAGCATATGTATACAATGCCCCTCTTCTCATGCGTGAGAAAAAGCTACAAAAAGAGGAATTTTTTCTTATCTTTTCTTTTGAAAGTTCATAAATATTGGTATTGTAAACTTCATGATCAATATCATACTTTATACAGTGCTCTTTTAAAGTTTCAAGATCCTCTCCCATTCCATATGCAATAGTGACTGCTTTAAATTCAAATTTAATTGGAGAAACTCGCTGAAGGTGTTTAAATACATGAGCTAAACATAGAGAGTCCTTCCCTCCACTAAGTCCAAGTAAAATCTTATCACCTTCATTTATAAGATTAAAATTCATAACCGTACGACTAGTTAATCTGAGAAGTTTTTTACTTATTTTAAGCATCTATTATCTTATCCACCATTCTTATCACGAAATCTGCACTTACCTTCGCCGATGTTTCTAAAAATTCATCAAAACTAAAACTTGCATCCATATCAGCTGCATCACTTATCGCACGAAGTATGAAAAATGGAACTCCAAGAGCATTACATGTTACAGCAACTGAGGCCCCTTCCATCTCCAATGCACTTGCTTCAAAAGTCTTTGCTATCCAGTTTTTACGCTCAACATCACAAACAAACTGATCACCTGTAACAATTATGCCATCTTTTAAATCAATACCTTTCTCTTTTGCTACCTCTTTTGCAATTTCTATTAAACCTTTGTCTGCTTCTTCAAAAACAGAACCTTCAGGTACATAGCCATAAGGGTGACCAAATGCAGATATGTCTAAATCATGTTGTGCTAACTTTGTTGCAACTACCAAATCGCCAACTTTTAAGGTGTCACAAACGGCTCCAGCAACTCCACTAAAAAGAAGTTTTTCACAACCAAACTTTTGTATCATTACACTTGCTGTGATAGTGGAGTTTACTTTTCCAATCTTACTATATGCTATGACTATATCAGTACCTTTGTAGTTTACCTTATAATACTTATTGCTCGCATATACTACTGTTTCATAACCTCCAAAAAATTCCAATAGTGGCTCAATCTCTTCGGGCATGGCCCCCATAATCGCTAATTTCATATAATTATCCTTATTTTATTCTCAATAAATATTTTTGTGTTTTTGATATCTGAGTGTCAATTTTTACATCTAAAAACTCTTTTTCAAATAGTTCTGCTTTTTCCACCACTTCACCCTTTGGATTGATATGCCTACTTCCACCCCAAAATCCAAGTCCATCTTCAAATCCAACTCTATTTACAAAAAGTACATCTGCTCCCGAAAGGATTGCACTTGTTGTTAGAAGTGAATTCCACTGATGTTCTATAAGAAGTTTGTTGTCTTCAAATCCACGAGCAGGTGAGTTTGCCAAAACAATAAGAAGTTGTGGTTTTTTTGAGGCTATCTTTGCTATAACTTTTGCACTAAACATCTCTTCACAAACCACCATCATAACTTCACCAAAATCAGACTCAAAACTCTCCATAGTCTCACCTTCAAAAAAGAAGCGAGCCTCTTGAAAAAGTCCATAATTTGGCAATATATTTTTATGGTGCATATGCTTTATCTTTCCACTTGAACAATAAATTGCACTGTTAAAAAACTTGTGTCCTACTTTTAATACACACCCAAAAACAATATCCTTATGCTCACTCAAAGTTGCAATCTCTTCAATCTCACTTACTTCATAAGCATCTTCAAATACTGCATCTTTTAGTAGATATCCATTTAGAGCAAGCTCCGGAAATACAACTAAATCAGTATCTATTTCAGAGAGTTCTTCTTTGAACTTTAAAAAACTCATCTTTTTTAATTTTGGTATGTTTTGTACAAGTGTTATGTTCATGAAAGATCGCTTAAAACTTTCTCCAAAGATGCCATATCTGTTACACAATGCGTTGGTTTTTTTGTTGAGCGTCTATTGAGTCCTTTTAATACAGTTGCCCCAAACTCCACAAAAGAGTCCGATTCACCCTCTACATGTAAAACAGACTGTTTGTACTTAACAGGGCTAATGAGCTGTCTAGAAAGGACATCTAAAGCCTCATTTTTGCTACTATACAAACTAGCTGTTACATTTGAAACAACTGGTGCCAAAAAACTGTCTTTTAGGTATTTTTCAAGATATACTTCAAGAGGCTCGATAGCACTTTTTAAAAGTGGGCAATGAGAAGCAACAGACATATTTAGCAGTAGTGCCCTTTTTGCACCTGCTTCTTTAAAAATTGCTTCCATAGAAATCAGATCATCTTTATCACCTGCAACTACCAACTGACCATCACAGTTATAGTTTGCTGGCCATACTTGCTTGCCTTTTTGAGCAGATATTATCTCCTCTACCTTTTCGTCACTAAGACCTATTAGTGCCATCATCCCAGCATTGATATTTTCACAAGCATCTTTCATAAACAATCCACGCTTGTGAACAAGTTCCACTGCATCAAGATAGTCAATAGCACCAACTGAACTAAGAGCAGAAAACTCCCCAAGTGAGTGCCCCATAGTCATCATAGGCCTCTTTTCATACTGTTGAGTAAAAAGAGCATGTGCTACTAAACTAACCAATAAAATTGCAGGTTGTGTAAACTCTGTAAGTTCAAGTTGGTCATTTTGTTCAAATAAAAGCTTTGTAAAATCAAGATTTAATCTTTCACTTGCCTTATCAATCATCTCTTTTGCAAGTGGATGATTATTGTAAAAATCTTGACCCATACCAATTTTTTGGCTGCCTTGCCCTGGAAATATAAAAACATTCTTGCTCATTATTTACCTTTATTGTAATATATATTTATCTTTATAATCATTTATCTTTTTTCTGAGTGTATTTCTATTTAAACCGAACTTCTCACTCATTTTAAGTTGAGAATTAAATTTTTTAAATCCTGCCCTTAGAATAGGAACATCAAACAGATATAATTGATCTCTGTAATCATTTTTACCACCTAGTTTTTTAGAAATTAGCTCTTCCATAATTTGCATAACATCATTATCATCAAATGAACTCATAAGATATGATATATATACAGATTTTCTAAGCGAATAGCAATTATCAGTGAGATCTTTGTTTAAGTTTTTTAAAGATATCTCATCTATATTGTATTCACCAAAAATAGATGATATCTCTTTAAAAAACTTCTTAATAAGTGGATCAACATCTTCCAAACGCTCACATAAAGGTGGAATTGTAATTTTAAGACTAAAAAAGTCATTACAAATATGCTCCTGTATTTCTGATTTTGATGTTGCAATAACCCTTACACTATTTAATTCAATCGCTTTCTTAAGAGTTTCATAGTTTGAAATCCTGTCAAAATCCTTAATAATTACTGTATCACAAGAAGATATATAGGAGAGTAGTTCCGAAAAAGATTCTGCATTAATAACTTTTACATTAGGTAGAATAAATTTTGCTAAAGTCTCTTTTCCTGTTCCTCTTTGACCAATAATAAGAGCATTTAAGTTAATACTTTTAAGAAGATTTGCTGATTTAAGAGCCTCTAGTGAGGCTCTTGATTTAGCTATGTAACTAGTGTGATCCACAACCACCACTACCACAACATTCGTGATCATCTTTCTTAGGTGCTTTTTCTTCTGTAGTGTGACAACTGTCACCTGTTCCGCATCCACAACCACCACTACTCGCAGGAGCACCAACAAATCCATTTAGTAATTCATCAGCTGTTGCTTCTCTTACTTCAGAGACAGTTATAGCAAATAAAAGGTTTTTACCTGCTAGTGGATGATTAAAATCAACATTAACAGTTTCATCATCAAAACTCTTAACTACAACTTGAACTGTTCCACCATCTTCACCTTGACCATAAAGAGTCATACCTTCAGTAAGCTCTAAACCAGCAAATTGCTCTTTTGGAAGAGACTGAACTGCTGCTTCATCATACTCACCATAACCATCTTTCGCTGCTACTTCAATATTAGCACTATCTCCCTGTGATAAATTTTTTATCTCATTTTCAAGGCCAGGGATAATTTGACCTTTTCCTACGATAAATGTTAATGGAGCAGCATCAAGATTACTATCTATCACTTCACCATTAGCAACGTCTTTCAATTCATAATTTATTGAAACGACTTGGTTTTCATTTATTGCCATTTAGTTTCTCCTTGTTTTTTAAAACTAAGGATTATAGCATAATCGTTATTTATGAAATCTTAGTTGAGAGATTTAGCCTCTTTTGAATTAGGATAACCCTGTTTTAAGGCATCAAAAAACTGCTTTGCTTGAGCACTTTTTTTGAGTTTACTAAAAGATATACCTGTATGGTACAAAAGTGTAGGCATATAATCTGCTTTATCATAGAGTGATATACTTTTTTTGTAATGCTCAATCGCCTTAGTATACGATTTTTGAAAGTATGCAATCTCTGCTAAGTAAAAGTTACTTCTCGCTGGTTTATACTTTCTTTTAACAAGTTCTGTAAATTTTTCTTTAGCTGCATTGTAAGATTTTTTCTTAAAAAGAGACACTCCATCTTTGAGTAAAGATCCACTACTTTGCTTTGAGATTAATGCATTTTTTTTACTCTTAGCATTATCTTCTAATAGTTTAGCTACTTGGGTCTCTAGTTTAGTAAAAGATTCTTTTGAAACATAATTGTTATTTATAGAATCAATTAATGAGCTTAATTCTGTCAATACTTGCTTGATTTTTTCTTGATTTGTATCTTGAAGAGTCCTGCTCTCATTTACATATGTTTTTAAATCAGCCAATTCTAATTTTAATGCCGATACTGATTTATCTTTTTTTGATAAATTTTCTTCTAGTGCTCTAATTTTCTGATTTATTTTACCAATTTTATTTCCAAATGCGTCAGCTACAGAGCGTAGCCCCTCATAATTCTCATCAATCTGTAAAAGCTTTCTCTTTAGTCTACCAACTTCATTTGATAAGCTCTTAACTTTATCACTATTTTTAAGTATTTGTTTTTCACTAGAAGTTAGTCCATACGGATTTGCGGCATCTAAATTGCCTGCACCATATACTGAAGGTTCAGCAGCTAGTAGTGAGCATGTCACTACTAGCATAAATATACTGATTTTTTTCATTGATTTTTATGGAAGAAGTTTGAATTCTGCTCTTCTGTTTTTATCCCAGCAAGCTTTATTACTTTCAGAACACACAGGGTTACTCTCACCATAGCTAACTATCATAATACGACCCTTATCAACACCAAAAGATACGAGTGCTTCTTTAACACTTTTTGCTCTTTTAAGACCGAGTGCATAATTATACTCATCTGTTCCCCACTCGTCACAGTTACCTTCTACTTTGATTGAAAGATCTTGAGCATTCATACTATTTAGTAATCTAGCATTTGACTTAATCTTAGCTTCCATATCTGGACGGATACTATACTGATCAAAATCAAAATAGATTTTATTTATATCTCTCTCTAAAGCTGCAATCGCTTCTGCAACAGCATTAGCATCATTCATCGCTGTCTCTACATTATTGTTGTTTGTATTCATATCATTTGATGTACCATTTGCTGTATCCATACCAGTAAGGTCATCAGCCTTTTTGTCTGTTTCCATCTGCGTAGCATTATTGTTACCGTTTTTAGCTGTCATATCAACATCTGGATTTTTCTGACTACATCCTGTAAATATTAGCATTGCTAAAGTTAAACTTGTAAGTAATAATTTCATTCATACCCCTTTTAAATAATTATTTGTTGTAGTTTATCATTTTTTTCTTAAATTACCAATCAATAGACTGTATTTTTCCAACTTTTAGTGGAAAATGATAACTTTTATTGGCTTTTAATCGAATTATACCTAGTGCACTCTGATTTTCATACTGCTTTATAAACATAATTGTCTCAGCATCATTAGCAAATCTTGGATATAAATTTTTACCAGTTGCTGTAAGTTGTCTAATATAATCAGTTTTTGTTGATATTAAATAGAGATTAAATGTTTTTGCACCAAACTCGCTTGATTTTTCTCTACTAGAGTATACAATATAGTTATCGAATGCTGATACAGAGTTATTGTTTCGTCCATGATATACCATCTGTTCTACACTTTTACTACCAATTTCTTGTGCAAAAATATTTGGATATCCAAGTCTATCTGAAACAAAAACAATTCTACTATCATGGTCTATAAATCCACCATTAACATCTATTCCACTGTATGATGTAACCTTTTCCAAACTTTTACTTTTAATATCATATACAAATATATCTGCTTGGTCATCTGGTGCCATTGTTACTAGTAGCTTTGTTCCGTCTTGTGATACATCTGAGCAAACTAACATACCATCACCTACAAGTATCTTCGTTCTAGTTCCTGTTCTTACATCTACCTTATAAAGAGTTGGTTTTTTCCCATTGTATGAAGTATAATAAAAGGCATTTTGAGCTCTGTTTGCCCATTTTGGAAATATGTTTAATCCACCTTTAACAATTACTTTTTGAAAACTTAGCGTGTAGTCAGATATTATAATTTCACTTTTCTTTTTTTCAGTATATTTAGAAAAAATTACAAACTGCTCCATCCAATCAATTTTTGGAGCACCTATTTTATCATTAAGTTCAACTGCAATCTTATGTGCCAAAAATGGATACCTGTTCTGCTTTGATATTTTATAAACTTTTTCACTATCTATCTGTCCTGTTTTTGCATTGAGAAGTCTAACTTGTGCTATAACTGTTCCATCTTCTTCAAATGACATATTAAACCTGAGTATTAAATCAAGCTTTAAATTACTCATAAAATTCTCATCAAGATTACCATCATATGAACTAGTTAGATACTCGTCTACTACATTAAAATGGCTACTTACTCTTAAATCTCCAATTAAAATTTTAACAAACTTTTTTCTAAAGTTTTGGTCTACACTTCCTATACTAGCATCTTGAATTGCAATCTTTGGCAGCCTATCCATCTTCTTTACAATCTCAACTGTTGCATCATATGCAAATATAGAACTTACGAGTGCAACTAAAATCAATATTTTTTTTATCATTATTTACTCCAATATATCTTTAAAAACTACTTTCATGTTAAAAACTTCTCCATCTTTAAAGGGAGGAAATTTTGTATCTCTCATCTCTTCTAAAAAATCGCGAAGTTTTGCATTGAAAGCATCATTATATGACAATGTTTCTATTTTATAACTAAAATTTCCGAACTTATCAATTCCTATTGTAACTTTTGCAACATTACCAGATACAGTATCAATTGTTTTTTGCCAACTTGCATCTAAAATATCTGCAATTTTACCACGAAACTCATCATAAACTCCATCTTTACTTGTTATTAGTAGACTATCTTGTTTCTCAAAATCAAGCAGTTTTGTTATTTTTTTTGCTTTTTCATCTTTAACAACCTCTTCTACTTCTTTATGTACAATTTTCTTTCTAACCTTCTTTTTTATCCTTTGACTCTCTTTTGGTAATTTATTTAAATCTATTTTTCCAAATAGTTTTTTAAAGTCTGGTTTTTTATCAACTTTTTTTGCCCTAACTATTTTTTTCTTTACTACTGGCTTTGGTTTGTTTACACTCTTTTTTTTCTTAACAACTTTTTTCTTCTTTTTTTGAACAACCATTTTTTCTTTGCGTTCAACTAGTGTTACATTGAGAAGATTTTTTTTGCTTGCTGTATATTTGATGATTTTAGTATTATGAGACTGGAGCATATATATACCAAGTGCTACAATAAAAAAATATATAATAAAAGAGAGAGTCCATCCTACAATTGTAGAAGTCGAAGAATTTGGCATGAGCTATCCATTTGTTTCTAGTGAAACTTTAGTAAACCCTGCCTCTTTTACACTTTTTAGTACAAACATAACATCTCTGTATTGTAGTGCTTCATCTGCTTTAATATAGACAACTGTCTTGTCTAAAGGGAATTTTTGACTTAATAAAATAAAATTATCAGCAAATTCACTAAGTTTGAAACTATCTTTTTTAAAATATACTTTTCTATCTTTTGTAATACGAAGTTCTATTTCTGGAATTTTCTGTACAACTTGAGATTTGGTTCCATCTGGAAGTGTAATTTTTTCTTCATACACCACTGCTGGTGTTGTAACCATTAAAATTGCTAGTAAAACTAGCATTATATCAACCAATGGAGTAATATTTAGATCAGGTGCTTCATCCCAATCATACATTTGCACTCTCTTTTTCCCTTATAGATAGCAAGAGTTCAGTCTCCCTATGTATACATGTTACAACTTCATAAGCTTTTCTCTTAATAAACAGATTTGCACTATATGCAGGAATTGCTACAAATATACCTGCTGCAGTTGCTATTAATGCTTCGCTAATTGCAGGTGCAATTACACTTAGAGATGCCCCTCCTGCTCCCTGACCCAAGCCACTGAATGTTTCAAGTATGGAGACAACTGTTCCAAAAAGTCCAATAAATGGTGATGTAGATGCAATCATAGATAGTATCCATAGACCATTTGTTGCATTTTTTTCTGCTACACTTTTACATACATTTAAAAGTTTTTCATTTGTGCCAGAGTGATCACTACACTTTTTAAGTATAGAATCATCTCTGACACCTTTTGCTCCCATTAGCATAGACTCTAGTGAATTTTTTTCACGAGTAAGCCAAGATGAAAGGTAAAAATAACGACTAAATAGTACACCAAATGTCATAATTATATATATTGATAACCATCCTAAAACAAAAAAAGTTATAAAACTACTTCTACTTAAGTAGTTCAGTAATATATCTATACCTTCCATCTTATTATTATCCTCTTGCTATTGATTCTATTTTTGCTCTTGCTGTTGCTATTGCAACATCAGAGTCACTCATGCTCTCAATAAGTTTTTTAGCACTATTAAGAGATGAGGCAATAGCACTTTCACTATCGCCTCCAATAGCAACTGCACCATCTGCTAAAACTGTTACAGAGCTTTCATCTACTTTTGCATGCCCCCAGTTTACAGCAACGATCTCATGTTTACCTGTAGTCAGCTCAATATCAATAACTCCAGCCTGCAACAACGAAACCAATGAAGCGTGACCTGGATATACCCCAAACTCACCCTCAGCACCTGGAAGAGTTACATTTTTAATGTCATCAGAAAAAATCTGACCCTCTGGAGTTACTATTTCTAATTTTAAAATATCCATTTAATTTCTCCTTTAACTTGAGCCTCAGCCCAAGTTAAATCTAACTTTTTAGTTTTTCTGCTTTTTCTACAACTTCTTCAATACTACCAGCCATATAAAATGCTGCTTCAGGAAGATCGTCATATTTACCTTCTAAAATACCTTTAAACCCAGCAATTGACTCTTCCAAACTTACATATTTTCCAGGACTTCCTGTAAATACTTCTGCTACGAAAAATGGTTGAGAAAGAAATCTTTCTATTTTTCTTGCTCTATCAACTACAACTTTATCTTCTTCACTAAGTTCATCCATACCAAGAATTGCAATAATATCTTGAAGGTCTTTATATTTTTGAAGAACTGACTGTACTCCACGAGCAACTTCATAGTGGTCATTGCCAATAATTTGAGGATCAAGCATACGAGAACTAGAATCAAGTGGATCAACAGCAGGATAAATACCTTTCTCTGCAATAGAACGGTTAAGAACTGTTGTAGCATCTAGGTGAGCAAAAACAGCTGCTGGAGCTGGATCTGTCAAGTCATCCGCAGGAACATATACCGCTTGAACAGAAGTAATTGAACCATTTTTAGTTGATGTAATTCTCTCTTGAAACTGTCCCATTTCACTTGCAAGTGTTGGCTGATAACCAACAGCTGAAGGGATACGACCAAGTAGTGCTGACATCTCTGCACCACTTTGAGAAAATCTAAAGATATTGTCTATAAACATAAGAACATCAAGTCCCATTTCATCTCTAAAATACTCAGCCATTGTAAGACCGGTTAGAGCAATACGGTTACGAGCTCCAGGAGGTTCACTCATCTGTCCATAACACAGTGCAACTTTATCTAGTACATTTGAGTCTTTCATTTCGTGATAAAGATCATTTCCTTCACGAGTTCTTTCACCAACACCAGCAAAAACAGAATAACCACTATGTTTAAATGCAACATTATGAATAAGCTCCATAATAATAACAGTTTTACCAACACCAGCACCACCAAATAGTCCTACTTTACCACCCTTTGCATAAGGAGCAAGAAGATCAACTACTTTTATACCTGTTTCAAAAATTTCACTTTTTGTACTCTGCTCTTCAAAAGCAGGAGGATCTCTATGAATTGACCAAGTATCTGTTGGTGTTACACCTTCACCCTCATCAATAACATCACCAATTACATTAAAAATTCTTCCTAAAACTTCTTTTCCAACTGGAACTTTGATTGGTCCACCAAGAGCAGTAGCTTTAACACCGCGAGTTAAGCCCTCACTCATATCCATGGCAATCGTTCTTACACGATCATCGCCAAGGTGAGCTGCAACTTCAAGTACAAGTCTAGTCGCTACACCTTCTACCTCATAATTTACTTCAATAGCTTCATTGATCTCTGGAAGGTAGCCGTCAAAATCGACATCTACAACCGGACCCATAATCTGACTGATTACTCCGTTCATTAATATTCTCCCTTAAT
This sequence comes from Sulfurospirillum sp., assembly GCA_026987955.1. Classification (GTDB taxonomy): domain Bacteria; phylum Campylobacterota; class Campylobacteria; order Campylobacterales; family Sulfurospirillaceae; genus Sulfurospirillum_A. The sequence continues at coordinate 16,334 of JALSME010000140.1, read as the reverse complement.
TATTTCATTGACTCAACACCACTGATAATCTCAATTAGTTCAGTAGTGATGCTCTCTTGTCTAGCTTTATTATAAGCTAGTGTTAACATTTCAACTCTCTCTGTTGCATTATTCGTAGCATTTTCCATAGCTTGCATTCTTGCACTATGCTCTGCTGCTAACGAATCAATCAAAGAGTAATACATGTTATACTCAAAATACTTCTTTATTAAAGACTCTAAAATTGTCTCATCTTCTTCTGGTTCAAGTTCCATTAATGACTTTGAATCCGATTCAACATGCTCAGGAAAAGATACAGGAACAATATTGTTAACCTTTAACTCTTGTGAAATCATATTTAAATATCCATTGTGAACCAATATAATTTTATCGGTTACACCACTTTTAAAATCTTCAATCGCTTCACTAATAATCTCTTGTGCCTTTTCATAAGTTGGCGCTGAACTAACTCCCGCATAGCTTGAGTGCAGCTCAATATCTTGAAATTTAAAAAAGGCTATACCTTTTTTACCAACTCCTCTTAGACGAACTTTAACTTTTTTATCTTTGTAATCATCCATAAGTCTGTTGACTTCTTTAATAGTTTGAATATTAAAACCACCACACAAACCTTTGTCTGCTGTAACAAAAATGATATCTACTTTTTTAGGAGTAGTAATTTCATCGAAAAAACGACTCTCTATTCCACCAATTTTATATTGGTTAATTTTATATGCAATTTCTGATAAAACTTCATTTATCTTCTGAGCATATACTTTTGATTGTTGAGCAGCCAACTTAGCACGATTCAGCTTTGCAGTTGAAACAAGCTTCATTGCCTTTGTTGTCTTTCTTGTGTTTTCAACACTCTTGATTTTTCTTTTAATCTCTTTAAGGTTTGACATTGTCTCTCCTTACTTCACTGCGAACGTTGCTTTAAACTCATTCAATGCTTTTGCTAACAGATCTTCTACTTCATTATCTAGCTTTTTCTTGCTTCTAACTTGCTCAAGAATTTCTGGATATTTAGCTTCTATAAATGGATATAACTCTGCTTCAAAACGAGTAACTTCACTAACTTCGATATCATCAAGGAAACCTTTTGCACCAGCATAAATAATAACAACTTGTTTTTCAACAGGCAGTGGAGAGTACTGAGCTTGTTTAAGAATTTCTACCATTCTTTCACCACGCTCAAGCTGATTTCTACTTGACTCATCAAGATCACTTGCAAACTGTGCAAATGCTTGAAGTTCACGGTATTGTGCAAGATCAAGTCTAAGAGTTCCTGCAACCTGTTTAGTTGCTTTAATCTGTGCAGCACCACCAACACGACTTACTGAAAGACCAACATTGATCGCTGGACGAATACCTGAGTTAAACAGATCTGATTCTAGGAATATTTGACCATCAGTAATTGAGATAACATTTGTTGGAATATATGCTGAAACATCCCCAGCTTGAGTTTCAATAATAGGAAGAGCAGTAAGTGAACCAGCACCCAATTCATCATTTACTTTTGCAGCACGCTCTAGTAGTCTTGAGTGAAGATAGAAAACATCTCCAGGATATGCTTCACGACCAGGAGGACGACGAAGAATTAATGACATTTCACGATATGCAACAGCATGTTTAGATAAATCATCATATACAATTAAACCGTGACGAGAGTTATCTCTAAAGTACTCACCCATTGCAACACCAGCATATGGTGCAAGGTATTGAAGTGCAGCTGAGTCAGAAGCACCTGCACTTACAATGATTGTATACTCCATTGCTCCGTGCTCTTCAAGTTTTTTTACAACTTGAGCAACAGTAGATTGCTTTTGTCCAATTGCAACATAAATACATACAACATCTTGACCTTTTTGGTTAATGATTGTATCTATTGCAACTGTTGTTTTTCCAGTTTGTCTATCACCAATGATAAGCTCTCTTTGACCTCTTCCGATTGGAACAAGTGCATCGATAGCTTTTAAGCCTGTTTGAAGTGGCTCATGAACTGACTTTCTAGCCATAATTCCATGTGCTTTCTCTTCAACAAATCTTGTTTCAGTTGCTTCAATTGGACCTTTTGAATCGATTGGATCTCCTAGAGAGTTTACAACACGGCCAATTAATGCATCACCAACAGGAACGCGAAGAAGACGACCAAGTCTCTTTACAGAAGTCCCCTCTTTAATACCTTTTCCCTTACCAAGAACAACAACACCAACACTTGACTCTTCTAGGTTAAGTGCCATTCCTCTCTCACCATTTTCAAACTCAACCATCTCACCGGCCATTACATTGTTTAGTCCATAAACATTTGCAACACCATCTGCTGCTGAAATAACTTTACCAGTCTCTTCAACATCAACATTGAGCTCAAAATTATCAATACGCTCTTTAATGATTGAACTGATTTCGTCAGCTTTCATTTTTGCTCCCACAGATTGCTCCTTATACTATTATTTAATATTTCTAAATCGACTTTGGCAGAACCTAAATCGAATGTCTCTCTTTAAAATAACTATTTTTAAGAGAGTTTTATCTCACAAATAGAGATCTCACTTTTAAATCGCTCTTAAAATATGCTCTACCATTTGAGCTTTTAGTCTGTCTTGTGAAAAACTAACTTCAACTCCCAAATCATCTAACTGGATTTTAACCCCAGGATAGTCACTTATTTTCATTTTTAACTTAATATCTGCATTAAATTTTTTACTAAAATTCTCTTCTAAACTAGAAAGTTGATTCTTACTAATTTCAAAGTTACTTATAATTTCACCTTCATATGAGTTACTCTTAAGCGAAATTTGGTACTTTAGCTCTTTTGATATAGTTGGAATCAAATCCAAACGATCGTTTAGTACCAATAGCTTGACAAAGTTAATCACTTTGGGCTCACTACTGCTCAACAAAGAGAGAATAAACTCCTCTTTCTTATCATTAGATAAATCAGGTGATAAAATGATATTGTTAAATTTTACTGAACTAAAAGCAGAAGACAATTCATCTAATGAATTTTCAACTGAACTTAACTCAGAATCGCTACAACTCTTCATCAAAGCATTTACATACTTTTTTGCAACAATCCCTTTCATTATGCGACCTTCTTTGTGACTATTTTTACTAACTCTTCTTTATCTAAAGAAACAGAATCTTTTTCAAACATCTCATCTAAAACACTACTAACTACACTTCTAGTCATCTTGCGTTTTTCAATATCTGTCTTCTCTTTAAATGCTCTATCTAGATTTTTTAGTTCTGTATCTGTATCACTTGCAACTTTACTAGCAAGAAGTTGTGCCTCTTTTTTAGAAGACTCAACCAATGCTTTCGCAGTAGCTTTTGCCTCTTCAACTTTTGCAAGTGCACTCTCTTTGGCTGCAATTGATTCCTTTACTTTTAACTGTATAGAATCTAGTCTATCAGCAATTCCTGCAATTCTGCCTTTATATGCAGCCTTCGCATGGTCTGCTAAAAGATAGTAAAGAATAGATGCAAATATAATAAAGTTAATAGCTCTAGGAACTATATCTGTACCACCCGCTTCATTGCCTCCACTAGCCAACAGTAGTGCTGGTGTTAAAAAAAGTAATATATATCTTAATTTCATCCAACCCTCCTATATACTAGCAAGTTTTTGTTTGATACTATCTCTAAATAGAGGTATATTCGCACTCAAACTCTCAGTAAATTCTGTTTTTTCCACTTCTAAGTCCTTCAAAAACAGTGCATACTCTTCTTCAAGTTCACTTTGCTTCTGCTCAACTCTTTTTGTGGCAATCTCTTTTGCTTCACTTAAAGCTGCTTCTCTAATCTTACCTGCTTCAGCTTTTGCTTCAGATATAATTTGATTAGCCTCTTTATAGTAAGCCTCAACATCACTGGTATTCTTACCTGCATTTTCCAAATCACGCTTTATAGAGTCATTTCTGTTGTCAATGAACTCCAAAAGTGGACGATATAGTATCTTGTTGAGAAGTATCAACAATGTGAAAAATACAAATCCAGTTACCAGCAAAAGTATCGGGCTAATGTCCAACATGTATTTGCTCCTTTTACTAGACTCTTACAAGTTTAATTATGCCCAACAAGTAGACATAACTAAAATTGTGCGGATTTTAACATAATTAACTAAAATTATTTATTAAACTGAATATTTATATGAGTTTTTCTAAAAATTGCTCTATTGATTCTTGGTTGTCAAATTCTATTGTAATAGTATGAGCTTTGGTTTTTGTTTTTAAACCAAAACTGTGTAGCTTCTCTTCTAGTAAACTAAACTCTAAACTCTTTTTTGTATTATGTTTCTGTTTAGGTTCAGGTACATTATCTTGAGATTTTAATTTTTTAACAAGTTGCTCTGTCTCTCTCACACTTAATTTTTGTCCTAAAATAGTGTTTACTACTGTTTCTTCATCTTTTCTATCAAGTCCAACAATAACTTTTGCATGACCTTGTGAGAGCTTTCCCTCTACTAACATATTTTTTGTTTTTTCTGTAAGAGAAAGAAGCCTGAGTGTATTTGTTATTTGTGTTCTACTCTTTTTAATAATTTCAGAAAGCCCCTCTTGAGTAATATTATACTCTTCAATTAACTCTTTATATGCTATACCAAGCTCAATCGGGTTAAGATCCTCTCTTTGAATATTTTCAATAAGTGCAAGCTCTCTTAAGTTTTCAGACTCAATATCAGCAACGATAGCTCGAATAGTTCCTAAACCAGCCTCTTTAGTTGCACGAAATCTTCTCTCACCAGCAAGAAGCATATAGTCATCATCTTTCTCAACAACAATAATTGGCTGAAGAAGACCATGCTTTTTTATTGATTCACTAAGCTCTTTTATAGCTGTTTCATTGAAATATTTTCTAGGTTGATATGGATTTGGTGAAATTCTTTCAACATCAATCTCTCTAACTAAGTCTTGTGAATTTCCTAAGTCCTTACTGTATGCATCTTCAACATCATCAAAAATAGCACCCAATCCTCTACCCAATGCCTTTTTAGCTGCCATATTTACCCCTAACTAGCTAAAATTGAATTAGCTAAATTTTGATATGCTTTAGACCCAGGTGATTGTACATCATAAAGTATGATTGGTTTACCAAAACTTGGAGATTCTGCTAGTTTTATATTTCTAGGAATTACAACAAAATTCGATGACTCTTCATCTACAAAAAGTTTATTTTTAAAATGCTGTTTAAGATCTGCAAAAACCTGTTTTGAGAGGTTGTTTTGTGTACTAAACATTGTTGGTAAAAAACCTTTTATCTCTAACTTAGGATTTATGGTTCTTTTTATAAGCTTTACTGTATTTAAAAGTTGAGCTAGCCCTTCTAGTGCAAAAAATTCACACTGTATAGGAATAATAACAGAATTAGAAGCACTTAATGCATTGATAGTAATACTTCCAAGCGCAGGAGGTGAATCTATAATGATATAGTCATACTGATCTTTTATCTCTTCAATTTTGTTTTTTAAAATAAGCTCTCTTCCTTGAGTTTTAGTATCATAAAACTCTTTTTCAACACCAACTAAACCAATATTTGATGGTGCAATATGAAGATTATTTAGAGATGTCTCAAGTATAACCTGTGATAATTTTTTTCTACCAATTAAGACATGGTAGATATTATATTCATAATCATTTCTATGTATTCCTAGACCTGTTGTTGCATTTGATTGAGGATCTATATCAATCAGAAGTACTTTTTTTTCAGCAACCGCAAGAGAAGCAGCTAGATTTACTGCTGTTGTTGTTTTGCCCACTCCACCCTTTTGGTTTGCTATTGCTATTATTTCTGCCACTTAACTATCTCCTTCTTCAGAAGCCTTGTGCTTGTCACTCTCTGCGAGAAAGCTCCTAAAAAATTCCTTGCAATGAAGCTTATGCTCCGCATAGAATTTATCATCGTAAACTGTACACCCTTTTGTTTTCAACTTCTATAGAACCATCATCTAGAAGTTTTGCATCTGCCAATGATTTTTTTTGACCATCTAAATGGAAACTAAAACCATGACTCTTTTGGAATTCTACCCTATATTTACTAAAAACATTCTTCCATGAGATTTTTTCTTTCAATTTTTGAATAAATATTTCAACTAACTCTTTAGATAATACTTGTATATCTAAAACACCAAAACTCTCTGGAGCATGGCATATATTTAGCCCTATTGATCCAATAATTACATCTTTAACTTTTGTAGTTATAACCCCACCAATTTTTCTATTGTTAATGTAAAAATCATTAGGCCACTTTATCCATGTTTTCGAGCCTAACTCACATAAAACTTCTTTCATAAGCCAAGAAAAATAGATAGAAATTGACTCCAATTTCAAATCTTTTGGTAAGTGTTTCTCTTCTACACAGAATGAAAAATATAAGTTCCCTTCATCTCCTAACCATATATTTCCACGGCTTCCTACTCCATCGCTTTGAAAGTCTACACCTAATGCACATGGAACCTTTAGAGTTTTATTCTTAATACCTTCTATAAGATATTTATGCGTAGAAGGAAGAGTTTTAAACCAAAGTGTTTCCAACCTCTAGCCTTCTTCCTCTTGCGTAGTCAACTGCACTCATCTCTTTTTTTGAAGCTGGTTGAACTGTTTTTAACCTAAGTGCACCATTTGCACATGCAACAATTATACCTGTATCTTCAATAGCTATGATTCTATTTGGCTTACCAATACCTTTTACTAACTCAATATCTTTAAGTTTTAATCCAGAATCCAAAAAAAGACCAGGCCATGGAGTATATGCTCTAAATTTTGTATAAATATCATCTGCATTATCCCTATCAAATGATACTAATCCATCTTGTTTTTTTATTTTTGCTGCATATGATGTATCTGCACTATTTTGCTTTAATGGCTCAATGTTTTCAAAGTTCATAAGAGTTTTAATAGTCAATGAGGCCGCCATACTTGAAAGCTTTTCAAAAAGTTCATCTACTTTTATATGCGCATCAAGCTTAAAGTACGAAAAACCTAAAATATCTCCTGTATCTAATCCCTCTTCCATAAGCATAGATGTAACTCCAGCATATTTATCTTTATTTAAAAGTGAAGACTGAATTGGACTTGCACCACGATACTGTGGAAGTAAAGAAGCATGTAGGTTTATGCAAGGAGCGATATCTAATATATTTTTAGGAAGTATCTGTCCATATGCGGCTACAATAATAAATTCTGGCTTAAAAGAGTTAATATACTCATATGCCTCATCACTCTTAAGTGTATTTGGCTGATATATCTCTACATGTAAAGCACTTCTTTGTACATATGCCTTAGTATGTGGCGGGGTAAGAGTTTGCTTTCTACCTACTGGCTTGTCTGGTTGAGTTACAAGAAGGGGAACTTCTATGCTTTTATGTGCAATTAACTCTTTTAATATCTTAGTTGCATAGTCTGGTGTTCCCATAAAAACAATACGCATTAATCTTCCTTACAAGTAAAAAGTGTACCACCTTTGTGAATACCATCAATCATAAAGCTCTTGGCATCACTTAAATCAAAACCACTACACATAAACATATCCTTTTTTCTTTTAAGTAAAAAGTCTGCTGATTTCAATTTAGTAACAATACCACCTGTTGCAAACTCACTCCCTGCATTTGATGGTAACTCTAATTCCTCTTTTGCAATTGTGTTAACAACTTTTTTCATAACAGCATCTTTATACTTATTTGGATCTTTGTCATAATATCCATCTATATCAGAAAGTATAATAAGCAAATCAGCTTCAAAGTAGTGTGTTACATGAGCAGAAAGCTGGTCATTGTCGCCAAAAACCAGTTCTTCAATAGCAGTTGCATCATTTTCATTTATAATAGGTAACACATCATGGCTTATAAGTGTATCAACTGCACATTTTGCATTTTGTGTTCTTTTTCTTGAGTCAAAATCATCAGCAGTTAAAAGAATCTGAGCTCCTATCTTATCGAATTTTGCTAATTTTCTATTGTAAAGCTCAATAAGATGAGGCTGGCCAACTGCTGCAATTGCCTGTCTATTAGGAAGTGATTTTTTGTCTAATCTTAGCTTTGAGTACCCTGCTGCTACTGCAGCTGAACTTACTAGTATAACCTCATATTTTTTCATAAGCTCAACCAAAAATGTAACTAAATTAAGCATTCTTACTTTCTCGATACGATTTTGTTCGCTTAAAACATGACTTCCAACTTTTACTACGACTCTCATAGCAGTGTCCTTACTTATCTTTTCTCATCTCATTAACTGCACCTAATAGTGCATATTTAACAGCCTCTAGGTTTTTTCTTGATATAGAAGAAAATGGTACTACAAAATATGGTAGAGATCTGTCATAGCCATCATAACCTTCTATATCTTGACAAAAGGCTGGAGTATCATCTTCAAATCCAAAGTGTTTTCCATTTTTGTTTGGCTCAAGTCCTAACATTTTGATGAATTTTTGTGATTTTTCTTCTACCTCTTCTGGACTTAGGGCATCACTTCTTGTTAACGCAATTGCATATCCGTTTTTGGAAAGGTTTTCTGAAAAGTTTTTTACCTCTTTTGCCAAAGTTTTATACTGCTCTTCAAGATCTCTATAGTTTGCAATATCAATCATAAAAAGTAGAAACTTAGTTCTCTCAATGTGCTTTAGAAACTCAATACCCAAACCTTTTCCATCACTTGCACCCTCTATAATACCTGGGATATCTGCCATAACATATGACTGAAAGTTATCTGTTTCAACAACACCTAATTTTGGTGTCAATGTTGTAAACTCATAGTTTGCAATCTCTGGTTCAGCATTTGATAGAACTGAAATAAGAGTTGATTTTCCTACATTTGGAAAACCTACTAGTCCTACATCTGCAATTAGTTTAAGCTCTAGTCTTACATCTCTACTCTCACCATTAATACCAGGTTGTGCATATGATGGTCTTTGATTTGTTGGTCCTTTAAAGTGAACATTTCCTAGTCCACCCTTTCCACCTTCAATAAAAAGAATTTTTTCCCCATCATTAACAAGGTCTAAAAGTAGCTCACCCGTATCTGCATCAAAAACCTGCGTTCCAGGAGGAACAACAACTTCAAGTGATTCTCCATACTTTCCATAACATTTTCTTGCCATACCAGGTTGGCCATTTTTTGCTTTTAGCTTTCCAGACCCTCTAAAATGAGAAAGTGTATGTGTATTTTTATCTACTTTAAAAAATACATTTCCACCTTTTCCGCCATCGCCACCATCTGGTCCACCCATAATAACATGCTTTTCTCTTCTAAATGATACAGCGCCAGCGCCACCATTACCTGCTTTTAAACTTAACTGTACATTATCGACGAACATTTTTATATCTCCTTTTTAAGGAAATAAATTCCTTAAAAATTCCTCTCACTAAAGCTACCGCCTTGCGGAGAATCATTTTTAGCTTGGAAATTTTGTTTATTTTAAATTATTTATAATATCTACATGTAGAGATTATAAATAATCTCATGAGGGGGAGTTAGGCGGATTTAATCCGCCTAATATTTATGCGGGGATAACTGAAACTTTGTTTCTTTTTTTATCTTTGCGTTTGAACTCAACATGTCCATCTACTAAAGCATAGATAGTATGATCTGTTCCAATTCCAACATTATCTCCAACATGAACTTTTGTTCCACGCTGACGAATGATTATATTACCTGCAGTTACAAATTCACCGCCAAATTTTTTAACGCCTAGTCTACGACCTGCTGAATCTCTATTATTTTGAGTACTACCTTGACCTTTCTTATGTGCCATTAGTCTTTCCTTTTCTTAGTGTCTATGGGATTAAGCAGTGATGCTTAAAACTCTTACTTTTGTAAACTGTCTTCTAAAACCACGCTTAAGCTTAGAATCTTTTCTTCTACGCTTTTTAAAGATAACTACTTTTTTATCTTTACCGTCAGTTATAACTTCTAGTTCCACTTTTGCACCATCTACGAATGGAGCTCCCACCTTAAGTTCTTCGCCTTTAACAGCTAAAACTTCAGTCACCTCGATTTTCTCTTTTGGCTGAGCGTCAAACTTGTCGAGATCTAAGATATCGCCTTTTTGAACTTTATACTGCTTCCCGCCATTTTTAATGATTGCATACATCTGTATGTTCCTTTGACTTGAGTTTAAGAGGGAGATTATATCTGAAACTTCTTTAAGGTAAGATTAACTTTTTATGATTTCATATACTTCTTTAATATTTGGTTTTTTACTACCTATACTGATTGCATTCAAAACTCTCTGCTTTGCCATCATAAAGCTATCCTCATCTTTAGCATGGATTATTGCTATTGGCGTATCTTTTTCTACTTTTGAACCTAAGTTAATAATATTTTCTAGACCTACACTATGGTCAATTTTATCCTCTGGTTTTATTCTTCCGCCACCAAGTCCTACAACACTCATGCCCAATGACACTGCATTCATAGACTCTACAACTCCATAATCATCACTAAAAATAGGTCTTATTATATTTGCTTTTGGAAGATATTTATCATAGTTTTCACAAAAATCATTTGGACCTCCAAGCATACTAACCATCTTTGCAAAGACCTCTAGTGCCTCGCCACTTTTTAAAACATACTCTAACTTATCTCTGGCTTTATCCTCATCATTTACAACACCACTATTTAAAAGTGCTGAAACGCATAGTGCCATATTGACATTATGAAGTCTTGGATTTATTCTTTTGCATGTAAGGTAATCAACTGCTTCTTTAATCTCTATGGCATTTCCTGCACTATAAGCTAAACACTGATTCATATCTGTTAAAATTGCTTCTGTTTTAACTCCTGCATTGTTTGAAATCTCTACAATAGACTTTGCAAGTTCTACTGATAGCTCATAGGTTGGCATAAATGCTCCACTTCCAACTTTTACATCCATAACAAGAACATCTAACCCTTCGGCTAATTTTTTAGACAGTATTGAAGCACTTATCATAGGAACACTTTCTACTGTAGCAGTTACATCTCTAATAGAATAGATTCTTTTATCAGCTGGTGCCAATGAGCTAGTTTGCCCTATGATAGCCACTCCACACTCTTTTACTATTTTTTTAAAAAGCTTATCATCTGGAAAAACATTATAGCCAGGAATTGACTCTAATTTATCAAGAGTTCCTCCTGTATGTCCAAGTCCTCTTCCACTTATCATAGGTATGTAAAGTCCACAAGCTGCTAACATGCTACCTAACATAAGAGATACAACATCACCAATTCCACCTGTTGAGTGCTTATCTACAATAGGTCCATCTAAATCCCATGACAGAGTGTTACCTGAATTTTTCATAGCTAGCGTAAGATTTGTCTTCTCATCTAAACTCATGCCATTGAAAAATACAGCCATTGCAAATGCACTGATATGCTCATTTGCAACACTCCCATCACTAACACCTCTTATAAAATCATCTATTTCGCTTTTATTCAAAGGTTTATTGTCTCTTTTTTTCTTTATAAATTCTTGTGGTATAAACATAGCTTGCCTACTTATTTTTTCAGCAGTATATCAAGAATAAATCTAAAACTCTCTTAATAACTATTATGTTACAATCTTGAATTAATTTTCAAAGGGGTAAAAATGAAGGTATGGAAAACAGGAGTAATTTTAGCTGTGGCAGTTGCTGCACTAAGTGCAGGAGAGTTTAAACCAGCTGTTGTATTTGATATGGGTGGTAAGTTTGATAAATCATTCAATGAAGGTGTTTACAATGGAGTTGAAAGATTTAAAAAAGAGACTGGTATAAACTATAAAAGCTTTGAAATTACTAATCCTACTCAAAGAGAGCAAGCTATTAAAAAAATGGCAAAAAGAGGTGCTAATCCTGTTTTGGGTATAGGCTTTGCTCAAGGTCCTGCTATCGATAAAATTGCTGGTAAGTTTCCAAATACTCAATTTGGTATTATAGACATGGTAGTAAATAAGCCAAATGTTCAATCTATAGTTTTTAAAGAGCATGAGGGATCATTCCTTGTAGGTATGCTTGCCGCTATGGCATCTAAAACTCATAAAGTAGGATTTATTGGAGGTATGGATATACCATTAATAAGAAAATTCAAATGTGGTTATGAACAAGGTGTCAAGTATGCAGATCCAAAAGCAGAAGTAATCCAAAACATGACTGGAAGTACTCCATCAGCATGGAATGACCCAAGTAAAGGCGGAGAGCTTGCTAAAGGGCAGTTTGATCGTGGCGTTGATGTTGTATTTGCAGCAGCAGGTGGAACTGGAATAGGTGTATATCAAGCAGCGAAAGATGCTGGTAAACTTGCTATTGGGGTTGACTCAAACCAAAACTACCTTCAGCCTGGAACAATGCTAACTTCAATGGTAAAAAGAGTTGATATCGCAGCTTACAATCTTTTTAAATCTGCAAAAAATGGCTCATTTAAACCAGGTATTCAAGCACTCGGACTCAAAGAAAATGGTGTAGACTGGGCACTTGATAAGTACAATAAAGATCTAATTACAGAAGATATGAAAAAGGCAGTTGAGCAGGCAAAAGCGGATATTATATCAGGTAAGATTAAAGTACATGACTATATGTCAGATAATAGCTGCAAATACTAACAAATAGTATTAGCAAGCTATGTCTAACTTCTCTATTGAGCTAAAGGATATATCTAAATCCTTTGGCTCCATTCAAGCAAATAAAAATGTTAATTTAAAAATTAAAAAAGGCACTATTCACGGTATAGTTGGTGAAAATGGAGCTGGTAAATCTACTCTTATGAGTATTCTTTATGGATTTTATGAAGCTGATAGTGGCACAATTTATGTTAATGGTAAAGAGACTACTATCAAAAATTCTACCGATGCTATTAAAGCAGGAATTGGCATGGTTCATCAGCATTTCATGCTTGTTGAAAACTTTACTGTACTTGAAAACATAATCTTAGGTGCAGAAAGTGGAATGATACTCTCAAAGAGTATCAAAAATGCCACATCAGAGATAAAAAATCTCGAAAAAAGCTATGGTCTATATGTTGACTTAGATGCTAGGATCGATACTATACCAGTAGGACAGCAGCAAAGAGTAGAGACTATAAAAGCACTCTATAGAGGTGCCAAGATACTAATACTTGATGAGCCAACAGGAGTTTTAACACCACAAGAGGCTGATCAGTTATTTGATATCTTGCGTGCTCTAAAAGACCAAGGAACTACAGTAGTTATAATAACACATAAACTTCGCGAAATCATGGATTTGACAGACAGTGTATCAGTTATGAGAGCAGGTGAAATTGTAGATAGTTTAGAAACATCAAAGACTAGTAAAGAAGAACTAGCGGAGCTGATGGTGGGTAGAAAAATTCGTATGAATTTAGAAAAGTCGTCTGCAAAAACTGGTGAAACTCTAATTGATGTTAATAAACTTGGTCTTACAGATTCAAGTGGAATTAGACGATTGGATAATCTAAACTTTCAAGTAAAAGCAGGAGAGATTGTTGGTATCGCAGGGGTATCTGGCAATGGACAGAGTGAACTACTTGAGATACTTTGTGGAATACTTCCTTGCAGTGATGGAAAAATAAAAATTTCAGATATAACAATAACCCCAACCAACCAAACAAAACCAGATAAAATCAGACATGCGGGCATAGCTCATGTTCCTGAAGATAGACTAAAGCGTGGACTTATACCTCAATTTAGTGCATCAGAATCTTCAATACTTGGTTATCAAAATAGTTCCTCATTTAATGGCATAGCATTTACCAGAACTGATGCTATTAGGTCTCATTGCATAAGTATTATGAAAGATTTTGATGTTAGACCTCAAAACCCAGATATAAAATCTGCTAATTTTTCAGGAGGTAATCAACAAAAACTTATACTTGCAAGAGAGATGGAGCGTTCTCCTAAAGTACTGCTTGTTGGACAACCTACAAGAGGAGTAGATATAGGTGCTATTGAGTTTATACATAAACAAATTATACAAATGAGAGACAAAGGAAGTGCTGTACTTTTAGTATCTGGCGAACTTGATGAGCTTATCACTCTTTCAGATCGTATCATTGTAATGTTTGATGGTAAGATAGTAGGTGAAGTAGATGCTAATAAAACAGATGAAAAAGAGTTAGGACTTATGATGACTAATTCACACGAACAAAAAAATGGACAAAAATATGAGTAAGACATCTAGTACTATTCCTAAATGGGCCGATGTTTTACTCATCCCCATAATCAACCTTTTTATGGCACTAGCAGTTTCTGCTATGATCATATACCTTGTAGGAGAAAATCCTATAGAGGCTCTTAAGCTTATGATAGAGGGAGCTTTTGGTAGTAGTGAAGGAGTTGGTTATACTCTTTATTATGCTACCAATTTTATATTTACAGGACTTGCAGTAGCTATGGCTTTTCATGCAATGCTATTCAATATTGGTGGAGAAGGACAAGCATATATTGGTGGACTTGGTGTGGCTGTTATACTACTAGCACTAGATCAATATCTTCCATTTTGGATACTTTTACCTTTAGCTCTAATAGGGGCAATGCTTTTTGGGGCAGCATGGGCAGCTGTGCCCGCTTATCTACAAGCATATAGGGGTAGCCATATAGTTATAACTACCATTATGTTTAACTTTATAGCAGCTAACCTTATGGTATATCTACTCGTAAATGTATTTATTTTACCAGGAAGCATGACTCCTGAAAGTCGTGTTTTTGAAGAGATTGCATGGATGCCCTCAATACAATCAATATTTGCAACACTTGGGATAGAGATATCTGATTCTCCATTGAATCTTAGCTTTATAATTGCATTGATAGTATCTTTGATAGTATGGATATATATTTGGCACACAAGATGGGGTTATGAGATGCGTTCGGTTGGATTTAGCGAAAAAGCGGCAACATATGCTGGCATAAATACAAAAAGAGTTATCATGATAACCATGCTGATATCTGGTGCATTAGCTGGCCTAGCTGGAGTCAATGAGATCATGGGAGTACAACACAAGCTTATGCTTGATTTTGTAGCAGGATATGGCTTTACTGGTATTGCTGTTGCACTTATGGGAAGAAATCACCCAGTAGGTATCATTATGGCTAGTATTCTTTTTGGTGCTTTATTTCAAGGTGGAGCAGAACTCTCTTTTGATATGCCTACAATCTCAAAAGAGATGGTATTTGTAATACAGGGTCTTATCATTCTTTTTAGTGGTGCTCTAGCATATATGAGTAGACCATGGGTAGAGAAAATATTTATTATTTTTTCTAAAAACACTAAGAAGGGGGCATAATATGGAATTTGCTCTCAATGATATACTCTCAATTCTTGCAGCAACCATAAGACTCTCTACACCACTAATTTTTGCAGCAATGGCTGGAATATTTTCAGAGAGGTCTGGTGTGGTTGATATTAGTTTAGAAGGCAAACTACTAGCTGGTGCTTTTGCTGCTGCTAGCATGGCTGCTTATACTGGTTCTGCTTGGCTTGGTCTAGGAGCTGCAATTATAACTGGCATGATACTTAGTCTTATACATGGATTTGCATCAATTACTCATAAAGGCGATCAAGTAGTTAGTGGTGTTGCTATCAATATTATCGTCTCTGGTCTTACTGTTGTTCTAGGTATGGCATGGTTTCATAGATCTGGTCAGACCCCTACACTAACAAGTGATTCTAGATTTATGCCTATACAACTTCCTGGAGTAGATGCTATATCAAATATACCTTTTATAGGTGAGATTTATTCTAAACTTATAAGCGGACACAATCTACTTGTGTACATTGCTTTTGCTTCAGTCGCTTTTACATACTGGGTACTATTTAAAACTAGATTTGGATTGCGACTTCGTGCCGTAGGAGAAAATCCAAAAGCAGTCGATACTGCTGGCATATCTGTTTCATTTTTAAGATATAGAGCTATTCTTATTGGTGGTATTCTTACTGGTATTGGCGGCACATATATATCTATTGCACAAAATGCCTCTTTTATAAAAGATATGTCTGCAGGTCAAGGATATATTGCACTAGCTGCCATGATATTTGGAAAATGGAAACCAGTTCCAGCTATGTTTTCATGCTTTTTATTTGGATTTCTTGAAGCACTGTCTATGCGTATGCAAGGTGTTGTTATACCATATATTGGAGAGGTTCCTGTTCAGTTTATTCAAGCTGCACCATATATATTGACTGTTGTGTTGCTTGCAGGATTTGTAGGTCGTGCTATCGCTCCTAAGGCTGATGGCATACCTTATGTGAAAGAGAGATAATCTATACCCATAGATATACTATGGGTTTATAGATTTTCTGGTCCAAAAGAGTGTGAAAGAAGCTCATCAAGACTAAAACTTTTTAAATATCCTCTATCTATATCACATATATGGATTTTGGTATCTTTACTACAAAACTCCCTAATCCTCTG
>JALSME010000139.1 GCA_026987955.1 Sulfurospirillum sp. | reverse complement strand
AAAGCATCTATCTCTCACCTTTACTAGTAAAGGCTTCAAGATAGCTACTTCACATCTCACTCACTTATGACTTACTAGTATGCCTTAGTTTGTTCTTGGATGGCTATATTATAACACAAGGATTTATCAATGGCATTAAAGGTCGCAATTAATGGTTTTGGAAGAATAGGAAGATGCGTAGCTAGAATTATAGATAAAAGGGATGATGTAGAATTAGTATGTATAAATGATACTGCCTCAAGAGAGATGACAGAACAACTTTTAAAGTTTGATAGTGTTCATGGTACATTTGATGCAGAGGTAAAAACTCTTGAAGATGACTATATGCAGATTGGAAGCTCAAAAGTAAAAATGTTCTCTACAAGAGATCCAAAAGAGCTAAATTTTGCAGACTATGGAGTAGAAGCTGTTTTAGAGTGTACTGGTGCATTTTTAACTATGGAAAAAGCACAAGTTTTTATTGACCAAGGAGTAAAGAGAGTTATTATGAGTGCTCCTGCTAAAGATGATACTCCTACATTTGTCATGGGTGTTAATGAGCATGAATACCAAGGTCAAGCAATTGTATCGAATGCTAGTTGTACTACAAACTGTTTAGGTCCTGTTGCGAAAGTTATTGATGATGCTTTTGGAATTGATAAAGGACTTATGACTACTGTACATGCTTATACAAATGGACAGAGTCTTATTGATTCAAAAGCAAAAGATCCTCGTCGTGCGAGAGCAGCAGCAGTAAATATGATACCAACCACAACAGGGGCTGCAAAAGCGATTGGACTTGTTCTTCCACAGCTAAAAGGTAGACTTCATGGACAAAGTGTAAGAGTGCCAACACCAAATGTAAGCATGGTTGATTTGAATGTTTTAGTCAAGAAAGATACCTCTATCGAAGAGATAAATGCACTTTTAGAAGAAAAATCAAGAGGAGAACTAAAGGGAATTTTGGAAGTTGATTCTCAATTTAGAGTCTCAAGTGATTTTATAGGGTGCCCTATAAGCTCAATAGTGGCTGGAGATTTAACTCAAGTAATTGCAGGTAACATGGTTAAAGTTATGGCTTGGTATGATAACGAATGGGGTTATTCGGCTAGACTTATAGATATGGCACTTCATGTCAGCCAACAAGGAAGGTAGATGATCCGTTCAATAAGAGATATAGATGTAGAAAATAAAAGAGTATTTATTCGTTGTGATTTCAATGTACCTTTAGATGAGTTTATGAACATAACAGATGATAGAAGAATTCGATCTGCTATTCAGACTATCCGCTACTGCTTAGATCAGGATTGTAAAATTGTTGTTGCAAGTCATTTGGGTCGTCCAGGTGGTGTAGTAGATGCAAAGTACTCATTGAATCCAGTTTTTAAGAGATTGACTAGAATTCTAAATTGTAATGTAAAATTTGCAAGTGATGTTGTGGGAAGTGATGCAAAGCAGAAAGCAGCATCACTAGAAAATGGAGAAGTTCTCCTTTTAGAGAATCTTCGATTTGAGAAGGGTGAGACAAAAAATGATAAAAATTTCGCAAAAGAGTTAGCATCATATGCAGATGTATACATAAATGATGCCTTCGGAGTTTGTCACCGTGCTCATGCGTCTGTTGAGGCGATTACAGAGTGTTTTGACGAAGATAGCAGTGCTGCTGGATTTTTACTTCAAAAAGAGATAGAGTTTTCAAAAAATCTTCTCAAAGCTCCAACTCGTCCATTTGTGGCTGTTGTTGGTGGTAGTAAAGTTAGCGGAAAACTTCAAGCTCTTGTCAACCTTCTTCCTCGTATTGATAAGCTTATCATTGGTGGTGGTATGGCTTTTACTTTTTTGAAGGCACAAGGCATGGATATTGGAAACTCTTTAGTGGAAGATGATCTTTTAGATGAAGCAGTTAGAGTTATGGATGAGGCAAAAAGACTTGGTGTTAAGCTCTATCTGCCTGTTGATGTTGTAGCTGCTCAGACTTGTTCTCAAGAGTCCACTATGAAGTTTGTGCCAACTCAAGAGATACCAAAAGGATGGATGGGACTAGATGTAGGCCCAGCCTCAACAAGACTTTTTAGAGAGGTTTTAAACGATGCTCAGACTATTCTTTGGAATGGTCCAATGGGTGTGTTTGAGCTTGAGAAGTTTTCAAAAGGTAGCATTAAGATGTCACATACAATTAGTGAGGCTCATGCAACAACGGTTATAGGTGGTGGAGATACTGCTGATGTGGTAGCCAGGGCAGGTGATGCTGATGAGATGACTTTTATATCTACTGGTGGTGGAGCAAGTTTGGAGCTTATTGAGGGGAAAGAGCTTCCCGGTGTTAAGCCTCTAAATACAAAGGAAGAAGAGTGATAATTGCATCAAATTTTAAAACAAACCACACAAGAAAAAGTACACAAGAGTTTGTCTCTTTTGTTGATGAATTTGTAAAAAACAGTAGCTCCAGTGTAGAAGTTAGGATTTATCCAACAGCAACTGCACTGAACAGTTTTGAGTGCGATAAAAGCATTCAAGTTGGAGTACAAAACTTTTATCCAGTACAAAATGGCTCTTTTACAGGAGAGATTGGATTTGAACAACTTGAAGAGTTTGGTATCAAAAGCGTTTTAGTAGGTCACTCAGAGAGAAGACATGTTGTAAAAGAGAGTAGGGAGCTTATAGTTCAAAAGTTTGACTTTGCAAAGCAAAAAGGTATAGAGATTATTTTTTGTATTGGTGAGCCAAAAGAGGTGCGTGAGAGTGGACTTGATACTGTTATGGAGTATGTTTTAAAACAACTTGATGGAATAGATTTGGACTATGATAAGCTAATCATAGCTTATGAGCCTGTTTGGGCAATTGGAACTGGTTTAACAGCTAGTAATGAAGACATAAAAGAGACATTGAAAAGGCTAAGAGAGACAGTTAAGAAACCACTTTTGTATGGTGGCAGTGTAAAAGTAGATAATGTTGAAGACATTTTGAACATAGATAACTGTGATGGTGTTCTAGTAGGAACTGCAAGTTGGAAAGCAGAAGATTTTTGCAAGATGATATCTACTGCACAAAAAATTTAAGGATTTTAGATGATAATGAAGGGCAAAAAAGGGTTGATTGTAGGAATTGCAAATAATAAATCTATAGCATATGGAATAGCAAAAGCGTGTAAGGCACAAGGAGCTGAGCTTGCTTTTACATTTTTAAATGAACAACTTGAAAAGCGTGTTCGTCCTATTGCCAAGGAGTTTGGAGCAGAAGCTGTTTACGAGCTTGATGTAAACAACCCTGAACATTTAACTGAACTTACTAAGTCTTTAGAAAAAGATTTTGGAAAGATTGATTTTGTAGTTCATTCAGTTGCATTTGCTCCTCGTGAAGCTCTAAAAGGTGGTCTAATAGATACAACAAGAGCAGACTTTGATGTAGCACTTGGGACTTCTGTGTACTCACTCATCTCACTTACAGCAGCTTGTATGCCTGTTATGAATGATGGTGGTTCTATTTTGACACTTAGCTACCTAGGAGGTCCAAAGTTTATACCTCATTACAATGTAATGGGCGTTGCAAAAGCAGCACTTGAGTCAAGTGTACGCTACCTAGCTGTTGATTGTGGTAAAAGAAATATCAGAGTAAATGCGATTAGTGCAGGACCGATTAAGACCTTGTCAGCTTCAGGAATTGGTGACTTTAGGATGATACTAAATTGGAATGAGATAAACTCCCCACTAGGACGAAATGTCACAACTGATGAGGTTGGAAACTCTGGTATGTATCTTCTTAGTGATCTTTCAACTGCAGTAACAGGAGAAGTTCACTATGTTGATAGTGGCTACAATGCTATGGGAATGGCACTTGCAACTAAAGATGAAGAGGGAAAAACCACTCTTGCATGGGATTTAAAAAAATAATATGTTTAAAATAGCGTTACAAAAGGTATCTTATGTAGCGCTTATGCTTTTGATTATTTGTATTATCTCTTTTGCGGCTATTCATATGGCACCAAACTCTTTTTTTGCTAGTGGAGAGTTAAATCCAAATATAACAGCAGAGTCTGTAGAGCAACTAAAAAAAGTATATGGTTTAGACAAGTCTGTACCTGAGCAGTTTATTTCATGGCTTAAGGCAGTTGTTCAACTTGATTTTGGAATCTCATTTGCAAGTGGTCAGAGTGTACGAGATGAGATACTCTCAAGACTTCCTATAACACTACTTCTAAATGTGATTAGTCTAGTTTTGGTGTTTGGTATCTCTATGTTTTTGGGTATTAAGTCAGCTCTAAACAAACATAGTAAGTTTGACAGATTTGCAAAACAGTTTTCACTTCTTTCATATGCTATGCCATCTTTTTACTTGGCACTTTTGCTAGTTATATTTTTTAGTGTAAAACTAAGCATACTCCCACTCTCTGGGCTTCACTCTATAGATGTTAAAGACGGATTTGATTATTATCTTGATTTTGCTTGGCATCTTGTTCTTCCTGTTTTTGTGATGGTATTTGGTGGTATTGGAAGTTTGACAATGTATATTAGAAGTTTAACTTTAGGAGTTTTAAAGAGTGATTATATTTTCTTTGCACTCTCAAGAGGAGTAAGTAAAAAGAAACTTTTTAGGTACTTTATATTGCCAAATATTGCACCACCTATTGTAACTATCTTAGGACTTTCTCTGCCTGGACTCATTGGAGGAAGTGTGATTTTGGAGTCAATCTTTGCTATCAATGGCATGGGATTGCTTTTTTTTCAAAGTGCCTTGAGTAGGGATTATCCTGTGATTATGGGGATTTTAATCATATCAGCTTTTTTAACTCTTCTTGGAAATATTATTGCAGATTTAGTTTTACTAAAATTAAATCCACATTTCAAACGCTCAAAAAATTGATATGCTACTAAAGTAGCAAAATAATTTAGTGATGTAGACTATAATTTCATTATAAAATTTATAAAAAAGGATTTGAAATGAAAAAATTAGTTATTTCACTAGTTGCAGCTAGTTTATTGTGTGGAACATCTCTTGTGGCACAAACTTCTAAAGAGGTAAAAGACAGTGCATTAAAAAGTGCAAAGATAGAGGCGAAAGACTCAAACTATAAGATAGTTAAAGAGGCTCTTAATTCTGTAGTGCTAACCAAAAAAGTGTTGTTAGATTTAGAAAAAAATGACAAAAAACAGGCAGTAAAAGATTTAGAAAATGCTATTGGAAAACTAGAGGTTATTTTGGCTAAAAAAGATATGCCTAAACTTTTGCCAGTTGATGTGTCTGTTAATGCAACTGAATACATAGGAACACCTAAAACAGTAAAAGAAAGTGTTAGTATTGTAAGAAGTTTACTAGATAAAGGAAAAGTTCAAGAAGCTAGAAAAGTTCTTATGGCATTAAAAAGTGAAATTGATATTATAAGTGTAAATCTGCCACTTGCTTCTTATCCTGATGCACTAAAACTTGCGGCTAACTACTTGCATGATAACAACATTGAGAGTGCAAAGAGTGTTTTATATACAGCACTTAATACACTAGTTCAGGAGGTAGTTGTTGTACCGATTCCTCTTTTAAAAGCTGAGGCACTTATTGAATCTGCTAGTAAGATTGCTAAAAAAGACAAAGAGCAAGCATTAAAGCATTTAAGTGCTGCAAAAGACGAGCTTAAGGTCTCAGAAACTTTAGGATATTTAAGTAGCAGTGACACAACTTATAAGGTATTGGATGATAAGATATCTGAAATAGAGAAAGAGATAAAAGGTAAAAATAGAGCAGAAAAACTTTTTGATGATTTAAAAAGTAAATTGCTAAGTTTAAAAAGTAAATTGATTAAGTAAAGTTCTA
>JALSME010000138.1 GCA_026987955.1 Sulfurospirillum sp. | reverse complement strand
CTCCTGTTATGCGTTAGTTTGATTTAGGATGGGTATATATGCGAAAACTTTTTTTAACATTTTTTTATAGTGGACTTTCCCCTTGGGCACCTGGAACCATGGGTACAATTGCAGCTTCTTTTGTTGGTATTTTACTTCTACAATACTTCCAAACAGATACTCTTTTCCTTCTTACAATACTTCTTACAATTATAGGTATAAAAGAGATAAATATATATGAAAAGCAAACTAATACTCATGATGATAAAAGTATTGTTATAGACGAAGTTGTAGGGATATGGTTAGCATTTGTTATAGCATCTGATAACTGGACTCAGATTTTACTTAGTTTTATTTTCTTTAGATTATTTGATATATGGAAACCCTCTATCATAGGTAGAATTGATAGAGATGTTAAAGGTGGTCTAGGAGTTATGGGTGATGATCTTCTTGCAGGTCTTATTGCTGGTGTTTGTAGTGCAGCGACATGGCAAATAATAGAAAGGTTTTTGTAAAATTATCATTGATATTGAGGTTATAGAACTTTAAAACCATCTCTCTCGAAGCAACGAGCAAACTCCAAAAAGAGATCTTGCTCCTGCTTACTTAAATTTAACTTCCAAACAATAGATGCAGCTTCATAACTTCTATCCTCTACATGTAGAGCTTGTTTATCCAAAAAATGTTCAAATCTTGGCACCAAAGGATAAGCTGTAGAAAAAATAAATTGCTCTTTTTTTATATACTCTTCTATATCTGCTACTGCTATTACATCTTTGGCTGATCTACCATATGCTCTAACCAAACCACCTGTACCTAGTTTTATACCTCCAAAATACCGTACTACAAGTATAGCACACTCAATCAGCTCATTGCCTCTCATAACATTTAGTATAGGTGGGCCAGAAGTTCCTTTTGGTTCTCCATCATCGCTGCAATTTTCTACAACTTGATTATGTTTATTTAGAGACCTTTTAGCCCAAACAATATGTCTTGCTTTTGGATGTAACTCTTTTAATTCTGTTCTAAAAATATCAAAACTACTTATTGGAATGATATAAGAAATAAATGTAGATTTTTTAATCTCTAGTGTGCTAGAGTATTGACACTTAACACTATACAAGTTAACTCCTTCAACGGTATTGTACAATAAAATTATGAAGATTTAATCTCTTTTTTGTTACTCTAAATAAAAAGGTTATACATGTCAAAAAAACAAACTACAAAAACTGTTGATACAATTATAGACTTCCTAATCATCATAGGAGTTAGTTTAACAATTTTTTATGGCTCTGGTATACTTGGTGCTCCAACATGGCTACAACTACTACTAGTTGCATTATGGGGAGGATTTACTGGATATAAACCAAAAATTGTAAGAATACCTTTTAAATTTATGTATAAAGATGAAGATTAAATGATAAAAATAGTTATTTCTTTTCTATTTATTCTTTCATCGATGCATGCTACAAGCCTTAAAGTAGCAGTTTCTGCAAATGTCCGTTTTGCATTTGATGAAATTATTCAAAAATATCACGAAAAAAATAGTATAAAAATCATACCAATAATTGCATCATCAGGTAAACTAACAGCTCAAATAGAACATGGTGCTCCATTTGACCTTTTTTTATCTGCAAATATGAAGTATCCAAACTACTTGTATGAAAAAAAACTTGCAATATCTAAACCAAAAATATATGCATATGGGACACTTGTTTTATGGGGGCTCAATACAAAAGTAGAACCAAGTCTAGAGAATCTAAAAAACAAAAACATAAAAAAAATAGCAATTCCAAATCCAAAAATAGCTCCTTATGGAGTAGAAGCAATTAAAGTTCTTGAGAAACATGGACTGAAGAATAAACTGCAATCTAAGATTGTTTTTGGAGATAGTGTATCACAAACAAATCAATACATATATTCAAGAGCAGCAGATATTGGAATTACAGCAAAATCTGTTGTATTATCACCAAAAATGAGCAATATAGGCAAATATATTGAACTAGATCATAAAGATTACTCTCCAATTAAACAAGGAGTAGTGATATTAAAATATGGTAAAACCAATAATACTAAAGCATCACAAAATTTTTATGACTTTCTTTTTTCAAACGATGCAAAGATTATTTTTAAAAAATATGGCTACCTAATACCATGAATAAATTATATGGCAAAATTTCTAAGATAATATCCCATGAAGGTATCTCATTGGTTAATATAGAAACAGATCAAGCAGTATTAGGAACAGTGTTAATTGATACTCCAGAAAGTTGTACATACCTAGAAATTGGAAAGAAAATAACTGTTGCATTTAAAGAGACAGAAGTAGCAATTGGTTTAAAGAATATTGGAACAATTAGTATGGCAAATCAAATTCCTTGTAAAATTGAAAAAATCACAGAAGGAAAAATTCTTTCTAAAATTTCACTTACATGTAAAGGTGCAAAAATATCATCAATAATAACTTCAAATTCATCGAAAAGACTAAATCTAAATAATGGGCTAGAAGTAATAGCATTAGTAAAAGCCAATGAAATATCACTACTAGAGGAATAAAATGTTCTTAGAAACTATGTTATTAACATTTAAAGTAGCATTTATTACAACATTGATTTTACTTATTATAGGAGTACCAATAGCTCTTTGGCTATCTAATACTAAATCTAAAATTAAACCAATTATAGAAACTATTGTAAGTATGCCCCTTGTGCTTCCACCTTCGGTTATCGGCTTCTATCTACTCATTTTTTTAGGTCCAAGTAGCTCTATAGGAACTTTTGTGGAGAATTGGTTTGATATTAGACTTGTCCTATCTTTTGAAGGTATTCTTATTGGCTCAATTCTTTTTAGTTTTCCATTTATGATTCACCCAATTCAAAGCGGACTTCAATCACTTCCAAAATCACTTGTAGAAGCATCATACACTCTAGGAAAAACAAAACTTCAAACTCTTTTTTATATACAAATTCCAAACATAAAAAACTCTCTCTTAACTGGTATTGTTCTAACATTTGCACATACTGTTGGAGAATTTGGAGTTGTATTAATGATTGGAGGGAATATCCCAGGAGAGACAAGGCTTGCAAGTATTGCAATTTATGATGAAGTTGAAGCACTCAACTATGACCTTGCTAGCCAGTATGCATTGACACTATTTGCAATATCATTTGTAATACTGCTTTTTGTTTATACAATCAATAGAAAATTCAGTGGGGTACTTAGATGATAAGTATAGATATTAAAAAAAGTTTCAAAGACATAGATTTCAATTTTAAAGTAGAAATAATAAAAGGCTCAATCAATGCTCTATTTGGTGAATCAGGAGCTGGTAAAACTACATTTCTTAGACTCCTAGCTGGTCTAGAAACACCTAATAGTGGCTACATTAAAGTAGACAATAAAATATGGTTCAACAAAAAAATAAATCTAACACCACAAAAAAGAGATATTGGTTTTGTTTTTCAAGACTACGCCCTATTTCCAAATATGAGTATAATTGAAAATCTAAGATTTGCACAATCTTTAAAAGATGAAAAATTCATAGAAGAACTTTTAGAAATGATAGATTTAAAAGAGGAGAGAAATAGCTACCCAAAACAACTCTCTGGAGGACAACAACAAAGAGTAGCACTTGCAAGAGCCGTAGCAAGAAAACCTAAACTTTTGCTACTTGATGAAGCATTTTCAGCAGTAGATAGTAAACTCAGATCCACTCTACAAAATGACATACAAAATATTCATAAAAGATTAAATCTTACTACTATTATAATTAGCCATGATATAGCAGAGGTTTATAAGCTTGCATCAAATGTAATTGTTATTGAAAAGGGAGTTATAAAAAAAAGTGGGAGTCCTGATATTCTTTTTGAAAATTCTCAAACAAGTGGTAAGTTTAGATTTTCAGCCAAAATTATGAAAATAGAAAAAGCGGATACTGTTTATATTGTGACTCTTCTCATACAAAACAACCTTACTAAAGTTGTGTCAACCGAAGAGGAAATTCTAACTATGAAAGTTGGAGATGATGTTCTCGTTGCTTCAAAAGCATTCAATCCTATTATTATTACCTAAGTGTTCTAAGAGAATATCTATGCTCTACTAGACATTGCATTAAGTCATAATTTTCTTTCCATAGTCCATATTTTTGCTGTTTAGCATCTTTTGCAATCTTTAAAAAAAGCTTTAATTGATCTGGTTTTGACTTTACAACATATGGCAAAGCATAACCTTCACTCACCATAATTTCATCAAAAGTTGGTCGTATCTCTACGCGTAGACCTTTTGGCAGCTTAATCTTGCATATTGGATTTTTGCTTCTTGTATAATCATATACATAGTACTCATAAGTTTGACCTATCTTCAATATAGACTTTGCAAAATTATGAGATATATTTCCAAGTTTAATAAATTTATCCTTACTAAAGTTACACTCTTTCATCTCTCTTTTTAACTTACTATTTAATACAATTTCAGGGGTATCAATCTCACCCATTTGGCATATAATATTTTTACCTTTTGTAGATAGGACGATAGTATCTCCATCAACTATATTTATAAGTTTTCCACTTTGAGCATAAAAAACTACTGGTATAAAAAACAGTAATATAATCTTGTACAAATAAATCCTTAAGAGAGTTTTTTAGCTCTCAGATATGAAGCTTCCATAGCTTTTATAAAGCTATCTCTAACTCCACCCTCTTCTAGCTTTGTAAGTCCAGCTATAGTTGTTCCATTTGGCGATGTTACTTTATCTTTAAGAATTGCTGGGTGCTCATCTTGCAATACCTCGCCAACGCCTTCAAATAGCTGTGCAATATATTTATATGTTATATCTCTTTTAAGCCCTAGATTAACAGCTCCATCACTTAGTGACTCAGCTACTAATGCTATCCAAGCAGGAGCAGATCCTGCTAATCCTGTTGCAATATCTAACTCATCCTCACTATTCAGCCAAAAACACTTTCCAATTGTACTTAAAATTTCTATTGCTTCATCTTTTAAAATCTCATCTCCACATAGAGAAGTTGCTGATTTTCTAACAAGTGCTGCCATGTTTGGCATTGCTCTTACATATGCTTTTGCGGGTACACTCTTTCTAAGTTTATCGAGCTTAACACCTGCAAGAATAGATATAACACCATCAGCTCTGCCCTCTACATGTAGAGCATCTAAAGATTGTGGTTTTATAGCTAAAATCACAATAAAACCATCAATCTTAGGAATTGAGTTTACAACAGTCACATCTGGAAAAAGATTTTGAAGTTCGTCTGCTCTTGGCTTATATGCCTCTACTACAGTAATATTGTGTACTTGTAGACCTTGTAGCATCGCCCCACCCATATTACCTGCACCTATCAATAATAACTTCATTATTTTCCTTGACATATTTTTGTCGGATTATAGCATAATTAGGGTAATTTTCTAACTAATTCCTTGGACCAATTTTCCATTAAAGTATGCATCTCTTCTTTAGGAGCTTCTACAAACTCTATAATAAAATATTTATCATATTCACATATACCTATACTTCTTGGACGAGCAGCTAAAATTTTTGAATTAGGTATTGCTGCTCCAAAACAGAAAATTATATTTTTTGCATCTATCATTCCATCTTCAATCTCTCCACCAAGATTTTTTGTATGAGCATAATGATCAAAGACTGCTATAAATTTTGCTATCTTATTAAGCTCAATTTTTTCTTTAAAATACTCTACTATTTCATCGACAGAATTTTGATCTATCTCAGTTTTTTCTAATCTTAATGTATATATTGGATACTTATCCATAAACATTGTTTTTTTCATT
>JALSME010000137.1 GCA_026987955.1 Sulfurospirillum sp. | reverse complement strand
TTTTAAATACTAGTTATCTTCTGAATTATCCAAAATATCACGCCTAAGACTATAGTACTAACGATTGCAACGGCTATTGTTCCTGTTTCCATCTCCATCTTAGCCTCCTACTGCTTCTGCGATAGACCACATAGGTAGGAAAATACCAAGAGCTAAAAGCAAAACAAAACCAGCAATAGCAGCTATAAGAAGAGGTTCTATCATAGTTGCAACATTGTCTACCAAATAAGAGTATTTTTTTCTATAAATATCTGAAACTTTTTCTAGCATAGCACTTAGACTACCGCTACTCTCTCCTGCACTTATCATTTGGATTGTCATACTATCAAACTGCTCTGTATCTTCAAAGCCATCTTTTAGGCTTCTACCCTCTTCTATTGCCTCAATTATCTTATTTAGTCTTACTTTTAAGTGTTCGTTTTCAACAATTCCTATTGCTGTTTTTAAAGAATCTAGTATAGGTACTCCTGAAGTTGAAAGTCTATCGAAAACAAATATAAATCTTCCTATCATAGAGAGATATATAACCTGCCCTACAATGTAAACTTTTAGCATATATCTATCAAACCCTAGTTTAAAATAGGCACTTTTTTTATACAAATAAGATAGAAAAAAGCTTATACCTAGCATACCAACAAGAATATATACTCCATAACTACTAATAGCATGTTCTATCCAAAGCAAAAATAGAGTTGGAAATGGCAATTCTGTATTGTACTCTTCAAACATAGCTTGAAATTGTGGAACTACTAGTGTTATCACAAATGAAAATGCAACAACCATAGCAAAAATAACTATAACAGGGTACCTCGTAGCTTTTTTTAGTTTCATTCTGTTATCATGCACTTCTTGAAGTATGTCTGCAAGTTTTTCTATAGACTCATCTAATGTTCCTGTTTTTTCACCCAAATCTAAAAGAGCGACAGATATAGTCCCAACTTCACTCTCAAACCTTTCAAAAGCAACTGAAAGACTGATGCCTGACTCAACCTCTTGTAGAACATGTTTATATATCTCTAAAAGCCTCTTATGTGTTGTTGTTTTTATGACATCTTCTAAGCAGACTGTTATAGGAAGTCCTGCATTTAACATAGTAGATATGTGCCTTAGAGTTGCTATATATGGCTCAAGTGGTATTTTTTTAGCTCTTAATTTACTAGCTATAAACTTTTTAAACTTATCGATTTTGACACTTGTTGGCTCTTTTATCTCCCTGATATCAACAAAAACACCCATCTGCAAAGTTTTAAACTCACTGATTGCTTCGACTTTATGGTCTGAGCTCATAATATATTTAAGTCTTTCACCTGCAAGAATATACTCAATCTCAAACCAACTACTTTGCAACTCTTAAAACCTCGTCTAGTGTTGTATCTCCTCTTAGTGCCTTAGCAAGACCATCTATAATCATCGGCTCAAAGCCATCTTCCTCTTCAGCTTTTCTTGCAATCTCATATTTATTCATATTGATAGATATCATATGAGATACTGTCTCACTAATCCTTAAAATTTCACTTATCATTGTCCTGCCACTATATCCTGTAAAAGCACACCTTATGCAGCCTTCTCCCTTGTAAAATTTATACTCCTCTGGTAAATAATCTTTAATTTTTTCTAAGGTTTTTACTGGTGGCTTAATCTCCTTTTTACAACCTTCACAAATTTTTCTTACTAATCTTTGTGCTACAATACCGATCAATGAGTCCGCAATAAGATATGGCTCTAAATCCATCTGTATCATTCTAGTGATTGCACTTGGAGCATCATTTGTATGGAGTGTACTAAAAACTAAGTGACCTGTTAATGAAGCTTGAACAGAAATATTAAGTGTTTCAGCATCTCTAACTTCACCGACCATGATGATGTCAGGATCTTGACGTAAAATTGAACGCAAAGCATCTGCAAAGCTATATCCTATTTTATCACTTATTTGAATTTGTTGGGCAAGTGGGAGTTGATACTCTATAGGATCTTCTATAGTTATCATCTTATTTTCTATACTTTTTATCTCATTTAACGCAGCATAAAGTGTTGTTGTCTTACCACTACCTGTTGGTCCTGTTATAAAAACTATGCCATAAGGCGAGGAGAGAATCTCAGCAAAAAGTTTTAGATTTTTATCTTCCATACCTAAATCTTTTAGTTTTAAGAGTATTTTGTTACTATCAAGAATCCTCATTACTATGGACTCACCATGCATAGTTGGAGCGGTCGATAGTCTAAAATCAAATTTGTTATTATTTACAGTCATAGAAAAGCGACCGTCTTGTGATCTTCTCTTTTCGCTAATATCTAAGTTTCCCAATATCTTAATACGAGATGCTAAAGCATTATAAACCTCTAAATCAAAAACAAAACTCTCTCTTAAAACTCCATCAACTCTGCTTCTAACAGATACATTAAAACTAGATGGCTCTATATGAATATCACTTGCCTTAACTTTGATAGCATTCTTTACAATCTGCTCAATAAGCTGCATTATTGAGCTTTGATCACTATCTGTTTTATATGTACCTGAGTTTATCTCTTTTTTAATATTTTCTACAATAGTTTTAGTAGTTGATATAATTTCAAATCTATCAAATACATAAAAAATATCATTTTTAAGTGCAACATATAGCTTAATGGGTTTTGTAGCAATATTTCTCTCAAGAAGTTCAATTGATTCATAATCAAGTGGATCCCAAACTGCAACATGCATATATTCATCATCTTCATTAAAAACAACAGTATTTGCATTTTTTAGTAGTTTTATAGAGAATTTACTCATCAGCTGATAATCTACATCTACAGCAAATAGATCAATAAACTCTATATTAAGCTGATCTGCTAATAGTTCTGTAAACTCTTTTTCAGTTATGTAGCCATTATCTATAAAAATTTCACCAAGTTTTTTGCTAAAGTTACTCTCTTTTTGCTCAGCCAATGAGGACATCAACTGCTCATGATTTATAAACCCCTTCTCTACTAATATATCACCTATTCGTATCTTTTGTCGTATCATCTTATAAGTACCAATGTGTTTTTATTTTTTTATTATCAATATACTCATCTATATTGACTACTCTTTTTTTTGCGGAATTCAACCAAACAATATATACTTTTTTTTCTGTTTTAATTATAAACTTTTTACCATCTTTTTCATAGTTACCTTTCACAAGGTTTTCAAATACTACAGATAGTATATGTTTTGATCTTGGAAGTCTTAAGTTTTTAAGGTTAATACCATCATTCATAAACTGATATATAAGTTTTTTTTGCAAGATAAGAGTTGCAAAGTATGAGCCATTTTCACGAAACTCTGGGGTAGATATCAGTCCTCTAACTATATACCCAAGAGGGTTTATATAGTCAACTTTTGCACAAGCATCACCTATGATAGAAAGTATATTTTCATTTTTTTCTGCATTTTTGTAGAACACTGCACTTTTTAAACATACATCTTTATACTTTTTTGCTTTATAGTCTCGCATAACATCTTCATGCGTATAAGCAAAAAGTGCAATATGAACAAAAGTAAGACATACTATGAGTTTTTTCATTTTTTGCTCCTATAGTTACTCAGTAATCTTTGGGCATCATTTGAGCTAAAATATTCTAAATATAGCTCCAATGCCTTTATAGCTTCATCTTTTTTACCAATTGCATTTTTAGATTTAGCATATATAATCCAAGCTTGTGCATCACTAGCTAAAAGTTTACTTGCCTTTTTAGACCAATAAATACTTTTATCATACTTTTTCTCTTGAAAATATAGTTTTGAAAGGGCAATTGAAGAGTCAAAATCACCTGCTGCTCTAAATCTTTCCAAAAGAGCCTCTTCATTTTTTACCTCTTTTACATAAAGCATAACTTTTTTACTTTTTATTGGTTTGTTCTTGACACTTTTTTTAGTGTTATCTTGTTGAAAAACTTTTTTTTCTATTTTATTTGCTACAACATTTTTCTTTTCTATATCAATATTGATATTAGGGGATAGCTCAATTGTATTATAGCTATTTTTGTCTTTTATAGTTTCAATTTTTTTAGTAACTTCCAGCTTATCTTGTTTTATTATGTTATTGTTTTTTTCTTTTTTTACTATCTCTTTAACTATAGGTTTAACCTCTACATGTAAAGCTGTTTGCATTACTTTATCTGTTTTTGTAAAAACAAAAAAAAGTGCAATAAAAACTACAACCAAAAGAAAAAACACTTTAGTATATTTTTTTCTTTTTATAGCTATAACTCTTCTTTCTAAATCTTCAAATCTCGCATTAGTCATGAACTAATCCTAACTCAAGTGCTGCCATCATAATCAAATCAGGATGAAGTTTTTGATACTTTTTAATTCCATTTTTTTTCGCATAATTTAGAAGCTTCATAAGAACATATAGAAACTTTTTAATGGTTCTAAAATTACCAGAACAAAACTTTGTTATTTGTCTTGCACTGTTTTTTGAAAACATTGTTGCTATCTCTGCGAAAGAGTTTGATATTAGTGTACTGTGAATATACCTAAAAACCTCATTTGAATCTAAATTTCCGTAGTTAATAACCACCTTTGTACGAGATTTAAAGTGCTTCTTTTCCAATATAGCAGAGCCCTCTTCTTTGTGCATAGAAAGAACAAATTGTAACACTTTTGTATCACTCAAGATGCGTATTAACTCAAACTGTTCTTCATTTAAAAGTTGTGCTTCATCAATAAAAATAGTATGAGTTGTATCTTTATACTCTTTGATTAACTCATCTTTTAGAGTATTAAAACTTATATCTCTATCAAAATCCATTCCTTTTGCTTCATAAAGAAATTTTAAAAGGTCTCTCTTGTCAAAAAAAGGATGGTCTATAAATACTGTAAGTTGTTTTTGTTTTATCTGCTCATTTAAAAGCTTTAAAATATAACTTTTGCCTACTCCAGGATCACCAATAAGAAAAATAAGTGGTGCATTGCGTTCCTGTATTGCATCTTGAATTCTATTTTTAGCAATTTCTGCACTGCTACTATCAAAATAGTATCTAGTATTTATATCATCTCTAAAGAGAACTCCGGCAGCTTCAAAATCACGCATTATTTCCCAGCTTTTTCATACTTTTTATCAAGATCATCTAGAGTTGGGTTATGATTACCGTCTACTATTTTTGGAACTATTACGATTATAAGTTCTCCTTTAGAAACAACTTTAGAACTACTTTTAAATGCACTTCCTATGATAGGTATAGAAGATAATCCTGGTACACTAGTATCATTGATACTCTCTTTTTTACTAATTAACCCACCTATTACGACTTTATTGTTATTTTTAACTTTTACTATGGAAGAGAGTTGTTTTATCTTAATATCTGGTGCTAAGATTGGAACACCATTATCATCCAAATATTTTGCGTCTGTATCAACTAGTTCACTCACAATTGGGTTTATTTTTAAAATTATATAGTCATTTTTAGTAACTTGTGGAGTAATATCAAGTGTAACACCTACAAATGTAGAATCATTCTCATAGCTAGTAATTGCATTGTTATTGTCTCCTGTTAAGTTTGTCGTTGTATCTGTTTGATACCTATAGTTAACTTCTGTTCCCACATTTATAATGGCTGGTTGATTGTTAAGAGTCATAACCTTTGGATTTGACACTATATTTACATCACCTTGAGTCTCTAAAAATTTTATTAAGCCTTCCATACTAAAATTGTACCCTACAAGATAGTTTGGCTGTTTTAATGTGTTTGTAACCAAACCACCAATTCTTTGCCTTAAAGCATCAGAACTACCACTAAGGCTTAACTCAAATTTACTCCAATTGATTCCTTCTGTATTGTCTGTATTGTAAATAACCTCAATAATCTTTGCCTCGATTAGTATCTCTTTATGTAATCTTCCCATAAGAGACTTGATATACTTATCTACTCTAGTAAGTTGCTTTTTACTACCTGTAACAGTTAACATACCTGCCTCTTGGTTAATAAGGACTTTACTTTTTATAGTATGTGTGTCTTCATCACGATGAAGTATATAGCCTATCTCTTCAGTAATATTATCCCAAAACTTGAAATCAGATTCAAAATCCATTGTGGTAGAACCATCTCCCTCACTACCACTTGAACCTGTTTTGATGGTTTTATTGGTACTGCTTGTTCTTTTTGAAAAACTTACATAATCTATAAAATAAGTTTTTGTTTTATAATCTGCTAGTTTTAAAACTTTCTGGTTATTTTCTAATGTATAAAATATATTATTTTCTGTTAGCATTAAATCTAATAAATCTTTTAAAGAGTAGTTTTTAACATTGATATAATTTAGATTTTTTTTGAGTGATTGTACGACACTTTTGTCTTCGAATATAACAGTCATCTTGCACTCATCAGAGATATTCTCAATAACATCCATAATACTTATAGTCTGCCCATCTGTTTCTTTAATACTAAAAGTAAAAAACTTATTTTCACAATTTGCACTAAGATTCAGTGAAAATATACTTACTAACAAACTTACAATAATAAATTTCATTTTTATTTACCCTCAACTTTTACTATATTGTCTCTTCTTTTTAATCCAAACTTATACACTTTACCACCCTTTTTTGCTAAAACACTATTTTGCGTAATCTGAATAATTTTATACCCATTAACCAAATCACCAACACTATACCAAGCTGAGTTTACAAAAACTTTACCATTTAGTATTGAAGTTACAAAAAAAGTATTATCAATATTTTTTCTACTAATTACCTTTTTTACAACTTCATCCCCTCTTCTAAATGGGTCATATTGAGTATAAATTATCTTTTGTTTCTTTGGTGGAATAATTAGTTTATCAATTCTCTGTTTTAAATCTTCTGCATAAACATTTAGCATCACTATAAAAATAAGCAGTAATTTCATAATCCTACTCCATATACATTGAGTTCTATATTAAAATCTACTCCATCTTTTCCAAGTTTCATCTCGATAGATTTAAACTCTATAAGAGTTTCAAAGTTTTCTATAAATTGTATAAGTGCAACTATATTTGAGTATCTGCCACTACCACTGATATAAATATTTTTTTTCAATTTAAAAATACTTTTTGACTCATCTTTTGCACCATTGCTTTTCAAAGACTCTATTTTGATATTTCTATCTACACTAAATTTCAATATTTTATCTAGTGTATTTGCCCATCTCATATCATTGAAAAATGAATATCTAATCTTGTATACATTAGACATAATATAGTTTATCTCATCTTTTTCTGCTTCTAAACTCTCTTTTATCTTTAAAAGTTCTGCCGATTTTTTTGATAGCTCTCTCTTAAGACGCTTGGTTCTATTTTTACTTAGATTTAACTGCATAGTATCTATGCTTTCTTGTAACTCTACTTGTTTTTCAAGCATTGGAGATACAAACTGATTAAGTAAAAAACCAACTAAAACAAAAAATATAACTACTAACATAATTTTTTGATTTTTATCTGCAGTTTTTAAATAATTATCAAGAAACTTCATCTTTTTATCTCTACTTTACTAATATAGATATCTTTATCATACTTTATTTCATCTGTATTAATTCCTATAAAACCTGCAGCAATAAGATCTTCCATAAACTCAGATATGCTATCTCTTCTTTTATACTCTGCAACTATCTCTATACTCATACTATTTTTACCGATAACACTAAGTCCAATAGTAGAAAGATTATGTTTTTTAAGTAGCTTATTCACACTTAAAATAAAACTGCTATAACCACTTTTAAGTGAAACAAGATTTTCTAGTCTAGTTACACTCTCTACTATGTTTTGTCGTTTTTTATCTAAAGTATTTTTTTTATCCAAAACAGATTGTAGCTCTTTATTAACTGCACTAATTTTTGCCTTATATCTAGCTTCACTTTTTTTCATTGCATCGTATTGAACTTGGAGTAAAGCCTGCTGATTCTTAAGTTCACTGTTTTCATACCAAACTAAACCAGTGTAAGCAAAAGATAACAGCACAATCAACAAAGCTGTAATTATGACCTTTCCAGACTCTTTCTTATAAAATGGTGGCTCTTTTTGAAAAATAGTTAGATTATGTAAAAAATCGTTTGATTCAGTCTTGTCATATATATATGAAGCAACAATCTTTTCAAAAGGTTTACTTTTATCTTCGCCTTTTAAAAGATTAAAATCAAGAACTTCTACATCTGAAAAACCAAAATTGTGTATGAACTCTCTAACACCTCTTAACCTAGTATTTTGGATATTGAAAAATAGTCTATCAATCTTCTCAAAACCAAAAACACTTCTATTATAAACAACAACATCATTTATCTTAGTAAGCATAGTAGCGAACATAGACTCGATCTCAGTAAAGAGTGCCACATCTCCTCTCTCATACTTTGATGCATCTAGCCCCTTAGTGCTAAGGTTCTCTTTTAACTCTGCTAAAGATACATCTACCCCAACACTATTTAGTTTTCTTACTGTTTCATTTAAACTTGCAAGTGATTTGGTAGAGAGATATTTACCATCTTTATATATACTCAAAAACGCTTCATCGTCATTTATATATACAAAAAGGTCATTTTTTGGTTCTATAATTTTATTTTTATAAAGTGTTGAAAATGTTAAAAAAGGAAGCGCTAAGAAGTCAATATGTCCTGCTTGTTTTAAAACTCTGCCTAAAGACTCAGTAATTTTATCTATCTCAATTGCGAATGCTTCTACAAGAACATTTTCTTCAAATTCAAGCTCTTTTTTACTGTATGTTATCTTATACTGTTTTTGTAAATCTAAACCTGCATCATCATACATCTTTATCTCTGTATGAGTTTTTAACTCGTCATCTCCCATAGTTGAAGGTACTTTAAAACTATGTAAAAGTACATCACTATAGGAAACTCTTGAACCAATTATGGATTTTTTACTTAAGTTATTCCCAAAAAATTTTCCATCATACGATATAACAACATCACAAAATGGATCAATATATCCAACAATGCCTGCATTTGCCATATTTAGCCTTTAAACTTAATCATTTAGTGTAACATAACCTGACATAGGCATTACTGAAAGTATCTTAGAAATGCCGTTATATGTTACATTTATATCTTTTGGTGCAAGCAATAGATATTCCGATTGGTAAGGTCTTCCATACTCATCAAAACATAAAGTGATATTGGTATCAACTGCTATGCTTGAGCTAATCTTATGAGGATGGGTGCTATTTAGATCTTCTCTTTCTAGTCCTTGCTTGTCTAAATCTATACATGCAGAACTATTGACACTACTCCAAAGCTCATCACCAAATCTATAGTCACTATACCCTATTGCATTTTTTTGCTTCTCTTTTATCTTCATTGTTATGTAATTTGTATCATTTAAAAGTCTGTTATCTGGTAGTAAGTTACTTCCAACAGCAGCTAAAATACCAAGTAATACAATCACAAAGATAAGCTCGACCATCGTAAAAGCACTATAAAATTTCAAATTATTTTTCATGGTCTCTGTAATGTCCTTCTTGTTAGCCTTATGTTTTTGCCTCTGTTTTTTGGGTGTGTTGGGTCTGCTCTTACTTCTACTTCTAACATAACCATACCATGTGAATCATCACTCTTTATTGGCTCACAAAGAGTTCCACAGTACCCACAGTCACTACTACCTGCAAACAGATAATACTTTGTGATATTAACATCAGCAACAAACCTTTTATCTTGCGATATGATTTCTACCTCTTTTAAACAGCTATTTGTCGCATTTCTATCATAGCCACTTATGGCAAGTAGGCTCATCTCAATAGCACTGTCCATAAAAAGCTCAGCTGACTCTTTTACATATATATCTGCTGTTTGTTTTACAGAAACTGTTGCATACTTCATAGCAATAACTAAAATACCGCTTACTAAAACTATGACTAAAAGTGCTTGAAGTATACCAAAACCTTTTCTCATCAAAACACCACCTTCTGCTTCGAAATGGTTACATTGTTTTCACTTCCCTTTATGTTTCTTTTCATAGTTAGATTAAAAAATATACTTCCATTTAACAAATCTATTTCAAAACCACTTACCTCTTTTGAGAGTACTGTTACATTTGCATCGTGGCAAAAGTCTTCACCTTTCCATGGACGATAGTTGTAAAAAAGGTACAAAGTATCTGTCTCATTTGCATCACTTCTACAGTTTATGTCATCTCCTCTAGCAATTGCATATGCACTGTCAACTATATAGTACTTTTCATAAATCTTATTTGGTTTTGTTTTTAAAACAATATTTTTACCACTTGAAGTATTTGAAATTCCAAAAACTCTATTTGCACTATTTCCATGCCACCCAAATGTAGAGTTAAAGTCGTTTGAATAGACAATAGACCCATCATCAAAAGTGCCCGCAAAAACAAGTCCCACTACATCAGTATTAAAAACATTAGTTGCAATATCAAACTTTTTTTGTGTAGATTGTGCTAAAAGAAGTACATCTGTATCTGGTGAAACAATAGTTTTACTAGTTCCATTTGAATCATCTAAATCAACAAATCCACTATAATCTCTTTTTTTTAATGACTCTGTTGCTAAACCTATCCACTCTAGCACATGATAAGTCGAACTAAGTGAGTATATAGACTCAAAAGTGTCTGTTGTATCATTATAACCAATAACACTACTTGGAACTCTATCATAAAGCATAGATGAAATCTGATTTACAACAATTTGAGAATCCAAAGACAACTCCCCAATCGCTTTTGATTTGGAAACTCTTACATAAAGATGTTTTAAAGAGACAAAAGTACCTACTGACAAAATCCCTAGCACAACAATGACAGTTATCATCTCTACAAGTGTAAAAGCACGGGTTTTCACTACCAATTCCTCTGGTTGAGTGTAATTTGTCCAATATTAGATGAGATATAGTTAAACTGAGTTATATCTTTTTCGCCCCCTCTATTTCCTACATAAAAAACTTTTATATCAAGTTTTTTCAAATTTGTACTACTATTTGTTTCTACATTATTTGAAAGGTCAAAAGTGACTTTATCTCCACTTCTTACATAGCTATCAGTTAAGTATGTAACTTTAGTTTCAAGTCGATATGGTGATGCTGTTATATTGTTTTCATTTATAAAATCATCTATATCATTATAGCTAGCATAGTCCAATTCTCCATCTGTACCAAGAGATGAAGTCAGATTATGCTCACAAGTTCTTGAGCCTATAAAACCCCCTACTCTTTTATAAGTAGATGCATTACATTCAAAATTTGTACTGTTAGTATGTAATATATCCGATTCATTTGTATTAGCTTCGTCCCATGGAAGTCTTGAAATCATACTAGCCATAGAAACTCCGTTAAAAAGTGCGTCTTGACGAATAGAAAAGCTATCTGCTTTGTTTAGTGCAAGTACTATCTTAGGAATGACAGTAAAAACAATAGCAATAATAACAATAGTAAAAATAAGCTCAACCAAACTAAGTGCTTTTCTCATCTAAATGTTTTTACTCCTATCTTCTGTTTTGTAGCATTGTAATCACTTCCTATACTACTTCCCTTAAAATCTCCACTTTCAATACCAGTTGAATCTTTAGGATCAAGATACCTATACTCAAAACATGGATGCGATCCACAATCAACTGCCAAATTGTATGGATTGTACTTACTATACCATAGCCATAAAGGAATATCAACATGTATCATAGCACCATCAGAACTACTCCAAGTATTTGTTATATTAAACTTTATAACTCCTGATGACATCTGAGCAATATTAGTAATATTGACTCCACTTTTATCTGTAGCATAGCTAAAGTCACTCTTTGGAGCAAAACTCACCGTTGTATTCGAATCATCTTCATTTATATACCAGTTTAAACTACTTTGTCTAAACTTGTCTACTTTATATACCTCTACATGTAGAGCATGCGATGCAGTTTGTAGGTTTGTGCTTAGATCTTCTGTTTTGATTTTTCCATAGTAAAAATCTCTGTCTAAACTAACTGTTGCATTGTTTTCCTCTTTGGCTACATTGTTGCTTTGTATATTAATCTCTCTTAAACCTATGGTTATTGGAGCATACGGAGTTTTATAATCACGAACAATATTGAAACTATAATTTACATCAGCTTTTGAGTTTATAAACAACGCTTTTGGTATGGTTATAGTTCTATTTATATCACCAATATCAACAGTGGTATTATCATCATATTTGACTTCAACATTATTGTTGTTATTATCTACTGCAAAGTTAGTTTTAACATCTACATCTTGTGCATAACAATTTTCAGTAAAATTTTGCACTATATTGTGCTGCATATCATTTGCTATAACTGAAAACTTCAACTCCTGATATATGTTGTTAACATCTGCCATATACAACCAACCCTCATCATATACAATATTTGTTACATTTAACTCATAAGGTTTTATAGTTATACTTTGCGTATTTGGCGTAATAAGTCTATCTGCATCTGCGGTATCATTATAATCTACAACAGCGAACTCACTTCCAAGTATCTCTTTAATAGTTACGTTTATATCGCCCACATCACTATAGTTTGCATCTACGCTTTTGACACCATCTATAAAGCTGAAAGGGGCTACATGTAGAGGTGCGTTAAAACACACACTCTTTGAGATATTGGACTCTACTAAAAACGAACTATTTAGTGTTTCATTGTAGTCTTGTCCATTTGTTGCGTTAAAATCTATATTAAAATTTTCTCCTGCATAACCTACAGCAGGTAGTGTTAAGTTAAACTTATCTGGACGAATTGCAAAGTTATCTGTTGCGGTTGAATTTATCTCATTTGAATCTAAACTACCATAAATACGAATTTGTGAACATCTACTAGCTTTATTATAACTAAACAATGGCAAGTCAAAACAGCCACTTTGACCATCATTTGTAAGATGATTTCCAGTCCAAATCTCTTTTGTTTCTATCAAGTTTGAGCATCCAACATCACTATAGTTGAGTAGTTCTACTTTAGTTATATTTGCATCAGGTACAGCAGTATTATTATCATCCCTAGATAATATCATTAAGTCAATATTCGTATCTATTTTTTTTGTTTGTATTTTGTTATCCCATTTAAAACACCCACCTAAACTATCTACTGCATTAAAAGTTGCATTTCTTTTCATAATTGAACATATACAATTTCGAAAGCTACCAGCATAATCTAAACCACTATTTTCTCTTGAATAAAGAGTTGCTATATCTGCACTATTTAGTGCTTGATCATAAATTTTAACTTCATCCATAATACCTTGAAAAACTTTAAGTTTGTTAGTTCCTGTGTATAAATTACCTATATGAAAATCGGAAGAATAGTCTGGTATAAAACTACTACTCTCGCTATGAGTAGAGTCTAAAGCACCATTTATATATATCTTCATTCGCTCATTTTGGGGCAATCTGCCATCAAAAGTTATAGTTATATGCGTCCACTCATTGACTTTTACTTTTCCAGTTGAATATGTTCTATCATTATTAGAATCAATATCTACATAGACTGCAGCTTCTGTACTATTTTGATTATGGCCATTCCAAAAAAACACGCCATAAGCATATTGAGAACTAGGATTATTCCTTTTTGAAAAAAGCCCTCTTGCGTTTGTACCATTACTTTGAAAAAGTTCAGTTGGGTATATCCATGCTGTAGTTGTTAGGGTCTGCGTATTGTCAAGCACATCACTATCATCTACACTAATATACTCATCTACTCCATTAAACTCTGCACCTGTACAAACTTTTCCTTGTCTTGATACTAATGAATTGCTATTTGGTTTAATTATTCCTACTAGATTTGAGCCCGTACTTTCTGCAACCCTAAAAGATGAGCCACCAGAGTTACATAAATCATCTAAGCGATAGTTCACAACTGGGCAAATTTTGTATCTTGGGATATCTATTCCATTGTATTGTTTTTTACTCAAATTGTTATTTAAAACTTCTTCAATTTGCACTTGGGTCAAAACATTTTGATAAATCAATACTTTATCGATAGAGCCTTTAAAGCGATTATTTGTTTCTCCGCTATTTGTTTCACCACCAATACTAGCCATACCGCTAGGAACTCCAACAGTACCACGCACAACAACTGAAACACTATCTTTAAGAACTCCAAATTCATCATATATTTTTAAGGTTTTTTCTTTTGTATTGACATCAAATGTTGCTGCCATAAAATACCACTTATTGTTTTGTATAACACTTTTAGAATCAAGAGATATCGATGATAATCCCCTTATATAAAATCTAACCATTCCAGCACCTGGATCGCCTAAGCTAATAGCATAATTTCCATTACCATTTGTTTCGTCATCAGCAAATATTCTTTGTCCAGGTTTAGTGTTATCCATAGTTTTAAACCATGCAGTAATTGTTCTTGAACCAGTTAAATTAGGAAAAGTTGGTAAAGCAACATAATCATCAATACCATCAAACTTTGCTACTCTTCCGAACATATCATTTTTTTCAGAACTATATTTACTTATCATGCCATTGATTGATGTTCCATGATATAATCCTATATCATCTTTTACTTCATTTGAAGTTCCATGATAATAACAGTCTTCAAATTGGTAAGAAGCAATTGGCTTAGCAAAATCACAATAAAAAAGACTTGCCTTTGGAACTAAATTATAAGAGTTTTCTCCTGGTTTTTTCCAATAAAGTTGATAACTATCTCCCCCCGTCCACTCTTGGTGTCTAAATTTTATCTTATAGTATCCTTTACTATTGAAAGTAAAATTTTGGTTATGAGTTGTAGTGTCACTCCCATGACCTCCATACCAACCGAGATATTCACTATCATTAAATGTTACTTCTACAGCATCATCTCCATTTACTGCAAAACTGTAAACTCCTGGTGTAGGCACATAGATATATCCTTTAAATATACTAAGATAGTGCTCATCAGCTCCATATGGATTATTATTTCTTCCTGTTGTATTTATATTTTCAACAACTCCTGTATTAAATTTATAAGTATCTGTTGCATAATTGGTTTCTAAATTTATAAAGTCGTTATTATTATTGGGGTAGTGTTGAGTGTAATTTGATATATCATAAGTTGTTAAAACTAAACCGTTTGATAAG
Organism: Sulfurospirillum sp.; assembly: GCA_026987955.1. Classification (GTDB taxonomy): domain Bacteria; phylum Campylobacterota; class Campylobacteria; order Campylobacterales; family Sulfurospirillaceae; genus Sulfurospirillum_A. The sequence continues at coordinate 2,496 of JALSME010000137.1, read as the reverse complement.
TTACATGTGGGGGTAATGGTACTTAAATTAGCATTTAAATTAGTAATAAACAAAAATAATATTAGAACAAAAGTAGACAGGCTACTTTTCTTTACATATAGCATTTTTTCATCCTTATAGTTCCCATTTATTTTCACTAAAAATGCCAATAATCTCAATCTGTTTCTTTAATATATTGATGCGATAAGGAATCACATAGCCATGAAAAACTAGATCTCCAATATCTTCATCATTTGATTTTGTTGAGCGACGACATCTGTAAGGAAAATGGGATAAATTTTGAAGTTCGACTTCTATCTTGTCCTGAAATTTAAAAGCAATTGCGATACTATCTTTTGCAATAAAAAATAAAATATCTTCAAGTTCTTCAAGAAATCTAATAGTTTGAATGATTCTCAAGACCTATTCTTTAATGCAACTCTTAATTTATTCATACCTTCTTCCAGCGGTATCATTTTCATCGTTCCATTATCAATCTCTTTGATTCTTTTTGCAATTTCTATAGCAATAGCATCTTCTTTAATTGAAATCTTTTCTTTAGGGTATTGACTTAAAAAATTTTGAAGTATTTGAATAAAACCATCATCAACTTGTAAGGTAATAGTCTGCACTTAATCCCCCCTTTTTTATCTTATAATTGAATTGTATCATATTGTCACTTAACTTTTTTATCACCTAAAAACTAAAGGCAACAGGCTTCTTGTTTTATCTGAATAGACTTCTTGCATAACCCCTTGTTATCTCAGAGGAATTAGAAGTAGTGAGATTGTGCAAAACCTTTTTTGAGTAATAGCTGTAGCTATTGCGATGAAAAGTTTTGTACAAAATTGCTACTTCTAATTCCTCCCTACGGGCAACTCATAGATAAACTTGAGCTTCGTTAGTTTATCTCATCCGTGCACAAGGCTACGCAAGAGATAAACTGCCTCACTCTAACTTATCTATGAGTTGCTGAGACTGCAAGGGGTTATGCAAGAAGTCTAATATCTAATAAAAATTTCATTATGACCTATTTCCCTCTTTAAACCTATACATCTTTTTATCTGCTTTGTCCATCACATCGCTTAGTAGGTCTCCTTTTTTAAATGAACATAGACCGTAAGCAAAAGTAGCTCTAAACTCGATATCATCAGCTCTAAATTTGGTTTTTTTAAAAAATGTATATGCCTTACTCATTTTTTCTTCAATAACCTCTTCATCATAATCATCAAAAATCATGATAAACTCATCTCCACCAAATCTAGCAATATCAGGTGATATCTCTTTTAGTTTAAGAGAAAGATACTTTATAACCTTGTCTCCAACTACATGACCATAGTCATCATTGATTCTTTTAAGTCTATTTAAATCTATAAATACCATTATGCCATCCTTGGAAAATGAAACTTGGTCGTTGTTCATAAACTTATCCTCAAACCATTTTCTATTGTGACATTTAGTTAGAGAGTCCTCATAAACTAACTCTTGAAGTTCTTCTATCTCATCACGAAGTTTTTTAGTCTCTTCAAGTATACAGTTTAGTTTTTCTTTGTTTTTAGTCTCTATTGCATCTATGGCTTCATCGGTATACTCTGCTAGAGAGATTATGTGTCTAACAACTTTTTCATCAAGCATCTCTTTGTGTAAAAGCTCTTGAGCAGAGAGTTCTATATTGTACTTTTGTGCAACATTCATATACACTTTTCCATAATAAGCTGGAAAAACAACCTTATGCTTGTCAATGATTTGCTTTACTTTCTTTGTAATTTCAATATTAAGCTTATAAGAATCTTTCATATGGTTCCCTTTGTATTGCTATTATACCTAACTTTCTACCTCTTTAACAAATCGGTTCATAAGTTCAAAAAGTTTATTGCTTGATTCTTCTGCTTCCATAAACCTCTGTATAATCTCATCTTTTTTATCAGATTGCATTGCACATCCTCCACTTCTAACGCACTCTAGGTTTTGATTTACTTTTTCATGTATCTCTTTATGAGGCTGCTCCATACCTATAAAGGTTTTATTGTTTTTGTACTTCTTCATGCCTTCACCATAGTACCATTTGCTAAAGTCACACTCATCAAAACTCTTTTCAAGCTCATCTGAAACCGTTCCGTTTATAACTGCTGAGTAGGCATTGGATTTAAAGAGTATGTGATTTATCTTAAACTTGTCCATAAACATTGCAAAACTAGTTCTGCTGTTGGCATTCTCTACTAGTGATAGCTCTTTATTTAAGCTACTCATAGAGTCTGAAAATCCATGCATCGCAGTTGTTGATTTTTCAGATATATCTCTCATACTATTAGCATTTTCTTGTATATTTGATGCTTGTTGTTGTAGAGTATTTATGGTTATAGATATCTCGCTAGTTGCTTTTTGTGTTCTCTCTGCTAGGTTTCTAACCTCATCAGCAACCACAGCAAAACCTCTTCCGTGTTCTCCTGCTCTTGCGGCCTCTATGGCAGCATTTAGTGCAAGGAGGTTTGTTTGGTCTGCTATATCATTTATGAG
>JALSME010000136.1 GCA_026987955.1 Sulfurospirillum sp. | reverse complement strand
AACTGCAGCAATATACTCAGATATAAAAGCAAAATAGCCTGAAGATAAAACTGATAGTATAAAAAATGCCAAAATATTTATGTTTTTAAATCTACTCATCTCTTAAGCTCCCTTTTGAAGATTCATAACAAGTGCATCGTATGTTGTTTTATGCTCTTCCAAAAAATCGGCCAAAAGCTTTCCTGATGCTTCCATGCCACCTCTTCTCTCGGAATCAACCAACAACTTATAAACAGGCTCTATCTGCTCTATCGCACTTCTTGGTGGCTTCCTTCTAAAAGATGTGTATCCTACTATGTTGCCTTTTAGATCATAATCAGCAGTAATATAGGCAAAAACCCAGTAAAAACCTCCATCTTTTCTAAGGTTTTTAACAAATCCAAAAAACTCTTTTCCACTTCTTAGTAAATCCCATGCTAATTTAAATGCAACTCTTGGCATATCAGGATGCCTTATGATGTTGTGATTTGCTCCTATGAGATCCTCTGCTGTATATCCTGACATATCTACAAAAATCTCGTTGCAGTATGTTATAAAGCCTTTTGTATCTGTCTTTGAGACTATAAAGTCATCTTGGGATATAACCTTCTCATCGTTCGTTATTGTAGTAGGTGCATCTTTTTTACTAAGTCTTTTTTGTATACCCATTTTGCTATGTCTCCTTATTCACTATTTTTCATTGTCCTTTATCTTTAAGGACACTTCTAAAGTGTCTTTTTATGTATAATTTGAGTTAAAGCCTCATCAAGATTTGCATATTTAAAAATATACCCCTCATTCTCTAATCTACTTGGCATAACAAAAGAACCCTTTAGAAGAGACTCTGCCCCTTCTGCATATCTAATTTTTATGATTTTTTCTGGAACATTTAAGCACACTGGTTTTTTTATAGCTTTTCCAAAAGTTTTCATAAATGTTTTCATCTGTACACTCTCTGGTGCTGTTAGATTGTAGGTGCCTCTCATGGAAGTGTCTTGTATTGTTTTTTTAATAACCTCAACAACATCATCTATATGAACCCATGAAAATGGCTGTTTGCCATCTCCTGGAATTGCTCCTAAACCTATCTTAAAGGCTAACTTAAACTCACTCACTGCTCCACCATTTTTACCTAAAACAATACCTAGCCTAAAGACAGTACATCTTAGTCCAATGTCCTCAGCTTTTTTTGCTTCTCTTTCCCAATCCTGTACTAAAAGTGATATATAGTTTGTACCATAATTTTGTGAGTTATCATCGTGAACTAAATCTTCTTTATAAATACCAACTGCAGAAGCAGACATAAAAAGTGATGGTTTTTTTTCTAGATTACTTATAGCTTTTAAAAGTTTTTTTGTTGTTTCTATGCGGCTTATGTACAGCTCATGCTTATAAATTTCATTCCATTTTTTGATGATTGGTGCACCACAAAGATTTATAACAGTATCACATCCATCAAGAGAGTTTTGAAGGGCTTCACTACTATTAAAGTGCTCTCTACCAACTCTTACCACTTCATAGCCATCTACAACTAATGCTCTTGATAAATATGTTCCTATAAAACCACTTGCCCCACAAATTGCTATTCTCATAAACACCCATTTTTGTTGATATTTTAACATTAATCAACTTTTCAAAACCTTTTGTGTATAATCGCGTCATTAAACCCAGATTATACAATAGAGTTCATCAAATTAGCACTTATCATTGAGTCTACGGCATTTGCAAAAAATCATCGCCTAACCTTTTGGTTAAGCTTAAATTTTTTACAAACACCCTAGATTCAAGCATAAGCACTATTTTGACAAATCCTATTGCATAATTTGGGTTAAAAACAATAGGATATGATTATTATGAGTGAAAAAAGCACAGTTTATAACCCTAAAGTAGTAGAAGATAGTTACTACAAGATTTGGGAAGAGCGTGGATATTTTGAAGTAGATGGAAACAAAAATATACAAGAAAAAGGCAAAAACTTTGCCATCATGATGCCACCTCCAAATGTCACAGGAAGCCTACACATAGGTCATGCACTTACATTTACTCTGCAAGACATCATCACTCGCTACAAGCGTATGGACGGCTACAAAACACTTTGGCAACCTGGAACCGACCACGCTGGAATTGCTACTCAAAATGTAGTAGAAAAGCAACTTTTAGCTAAAGGAACGGCCAAAGAAGAGATAGGCCGTGAAAAGTTTTTAGAAAAAGTTTGGGAATGGAAAGAGATAAGCGGAAACCAAATCTTCCATCAGATGAGAAAACTAGGTGTTAGTCCTGCTTGGAGTAGAGAAAGATTTACCATGGACGAGGGGCTTAAAAGCTCCGTAAAAAAAGCGTTTGTAAAGATGTACGATGAGGGTATGATAGTTCGTGGAAACTATATGGTAAACTGGTGTACACATGATGGGGCTTTGAGTGATATAGAGGTTGAGTACGAGCAACACAAAGGAAAACTTTATCATCTAAGATATCCTATTGAAAACAGCGATGAGTTTATCGTTGTTGCAACTACAAGACCTGAGACTTACTTTGGTGATACTGCGGTTATGGTGCACCCAAAAGACGAGAGATATGCTCACCTTGTAGGTAAAAATGTAATTCTTCCTCTCATCAATCGAAAAGTAAAAATCATCACAGATGAGCATGTAGATATGGAGTTTGGAACAGGTTGTGTAAAAGTAACTCCCGCTCATGATATCAATGACAACGAAGTTGGAAAACGACACAACTTGGAGTTTATCACTATATTTGACGAAAAAGGTTACCTAAACTCTGAATGTGGAGAGTTTAAAGGACAAGAGAGATTAGAGGCTAGAGAGCCTATCATGACTAAACTTAAAGCTGAGGGTTTTGTAGAAAAAGTAGAAGATTATGAAAATCAAGTTGGGCATTGTTACCGTTGTAAAAATGTAGTTGAACCTTACATCTCAAAACAGTGGTTTGTAAAAAAAGAGATAGCAGATGGTGCGATAGAAAAAGTCAATGACCATCTTGCAGAGTTTTATCCAGCTCATTGGATAAACTCGTTTAATGCCTGGATGAATGAGCTAAGAGATTGGTGCATTTCTCGTCAACTTTGGTGGGGACATCAGATACCTGTTTTTTACTGTAAAGAGTGTGAGCATGAGTGGGCTACTGAAGAAGATACACCACATGAGTGTCCTTCGTGTAAAAGTAAAAACATACACCAAGACCCAGATGTACTTGATACTTGGTTTAGCTCAGGTTTATGGCCATTTTCTACTCTTGGCTGGGGAAATGATGGTGCATTTGAAGGAGAGAAGTGGGAAACAAGTGATCTTGAAGACTTCTACCCTAACTCACTTCTCATAACAGGATTTGACATACTTTTCTTCTGGGTAGCTCGTATGATGTTTCAAGGTGAGCATACTTTTAAAGAGCTACCATTTAAAGATATATATCTCCACGCCCTAGTAAAAGATGAAAATGGTCAAAAAATGAGTAAATCAAAAGGCAATGTTATTGACCCGCTTGACACCATAGAAGAGTTTAGTGCAGATACTATTCGCTTTACTCTTGCAGTTCTTGCTGTTCAGGGTCGTGATATCAAGCTAAGTCAAGAGAAGCTAGAGCAGATGAGAAACTTTACAAACAAGCTTTACAATGCTTCAAAATACCTGCTTATGAATGCAGATAGCTTTGCAGATTTGAGTGACATTGAAATAAAAACTGACCTTGGCCGCTATATGAAATCTCGCCTTCAAGTTGCCACTCGTGAAGTTCGTGAACATATGGACTCTTATAGATTTAACGATGCAGCAACTGTACTTTATAGATTTCTTTGGGGAGAGTTTTGTGACTGGGGCATAGAGCTAAGTAAAGCAGAAAAGTCTAGTGTTATCGAACTTGGGGCTATCTTTAAAGAGGCCATGAAACTTACTCATCCATTTATGCCATTTATATCTGAGTTTTTATACCAAGAGTTGAGTGATACTAAGCTTGAAAATGTTGAGTCTATTATGGTAAAAAGCTATCCAAAAGATACGAGCAAAGATGAAGAGATAGAGAAAGTTTTTGAACTTATCATCGAGTCTATTGTAAGTATAAGACGAGCAAAAGCTACTATTGAGATGCCAGGAAAGATAGATAGTGTTTCAATCAAACTAAATGAAAAAATAGACTTAAGTAAAGCTGTGCCATTTTTAAAACTTCTTGGAAAGAGTTCAGAAGTAATATTTATTGATGCAAAACTCGAAGATGCAATCAGAGATGTTAGCGATAACCTAGAAGTTTTCATACCTCTTAGTGGCGTGGATCTTGCTCCTATAGTCGCGAGACTAAATAACCAAAAGCTAAAACTAGAAAAAGAGACGGCAAAACTAAATGGCATGCTAAATAACGAAAGATTTGTAGCAAATGCACCAAAAGAAGTGATTGAAACCAACAAAAAAGCACTAAAAAGTGCAAATGAAAAGTTATCTAAAATAGATGAAGAGCTAAAAATCTTATCATGATGGATATACTTCACCAAGTTATCAGCTTTTTAGTTGAAACTATTGGCTCTCTAGGTTACATCGGAATTTTTGCATTGATGTTCCTAGAGAGTACATTTTTTCCTTTTCCAAGTGAAGTGGTTATGATACCTGCTGGTTTTTTGGCACACAAAGGAGAGATGAACATTTACATAGTTCTTCTAATGGGTATTTTAGGCTCACTTGGTGGAGCACTTCTAAATTACTATATCTCTAAAACTCTTGGAAGAAAACTACTGTTAAAGTATGGGCACTACATTTGGTTCGAAGAAGAAAAGTTAATAAAAATGGAAAACTTTTTTAAATCTCATGGCGAAATATCTACATTTAATGGCAGACTAATTCCTGTTGTTCGTCAATACATCTCACTCCCTGCTGGACTCTCTAAGATGAACATAGTTAAATTTTCTATCTACACAGTACTAGGTGCAAGCATATGGGTAGTCATCTTGACACTTTTGGGGTACTTTCTAGGAAGTAATCAAGACCTAATAAGTGAGTATTTAAAGCAGATAACTATTGTAACATTAGTCACAATAGTTATCATTTCTTTTATCTACTTAAAGTATAAAAAGTAGCTATTTTTTTGGTCTAAAAGGCTTTATAACATTTTCATCACATTCCAAATAAGGTCCATCAATTAAATCAATACAATATGGAATAGCCGGAAAAACCGCATCTAAACACTCTCTTATTGACTTTGGTTTTCCAGGAAGATTTACTATCAAACTCTTACCACGAATTCCAGCAGTTTGACGAGAAAGAATTGCAGTTGGAACATACTGTAAGCTCACTTGACGCATAAGTTCACCAAAGCCAGGCATCATTCTCTCACATACAGCTTCAGTCGCCTCAGGAGTTAAGTCTTTTGGGTCTGGTCCTGTTCCTCCAGTGGTCACTATCAAACAGCACTCATGTGTATCAGCCATATCCTTTAGAGCTTCTTCTATGAGTTTTCTATCATCTGGTATCACTTCATAAACAGGCTCCCATTCGCTTACTAAATACTCATTGAGAGTATTAATTATCGCTTTTCCTGAAAGGTCTTCATAAATTCCTGCACTTGCTCTATCTGAGAGCGTTAAAATTCCTATTTTAATTTTATTCATAACATATCTCCTCTGTTTTTATATATATTGTAGCAAATTCTTTAAAAAACTCCTCTACATGTAGAGGGCTTATTATCTTATCTTTTTCATCCAAATATACTTCAATCTCAACTCCTCTTTTTTTTATAGATTCAAGTTTCTTATATTTATCACTTTTATCTGTATCAAATACAGGAGAAATCAAGCGAAGCTTATCAATTCTATCTCTACATGTAGAGGTATATTCCAATGCTGTTTGAGCTCCATCTCCAGAACCAACAACACAAAAATCACTCTCACACATAAAGTTTTCAAACAGTTTTGTTTTATCTTTTATGTTAACTCCCTTAAAATACTTCATCTACAATCTTTTTAATCTCATCTCGACTTATACTCTCATTTTCAAATAAAATCTTTGATACTTTTTCAAGAGGAGTACTCATGCCTAACAAAAACTTTTCCACTTCATCTTTTGCCTCGTTGAGCATAGTTGCGACATCATCATCGTATGGAACAAGACCTTTACCCATACCGTAGAGTTCGCTCATGTTTTTTGCTATCTCTCTTGCTCTTAGCAAATCTTCTGTTGAGTTTGAAAAGGTCTCATTGTATTTGATTTTGGTTATTGCTATTCCTGCTAGATATACTTTGATTTTAGAAAACATCTGTGTTTTTGACTCTATTTCAAAATCTACATCTTTAAGTCTATCGTTTACAATAGTAATCTTTTCAAAATCAATCTCAAACCAGTATGCACAAAGAGCCTTTGCAGCTTGATAATCTGACTGTATAGCCTTCTCGGTATCTGAAAAATTTAATACTTTTCTCTTTCCAAGAAGAACTTTTTGACGAACTGCTACGAAATCATCTTCAGTGATAATTTCTCTGCCCTTTCTTAGAGTATTTATAGCTGCTTCGTTTACCAAAGTCGCAAGTGCTGCCCCACTAAAACCTACACTCATCTTAGCAATACTTTTAACATCACCATCAAATGGTTTGCCTTTTAGATAAACTTCTAGTATCTTTTGTCTATCTAATATGTCTGGCATTGGTATAAAAATTCGTCTATCAAATCTACCTGAACGAAGCAACGCCTCGTCTATAACATCCATCTTATTGGTAGCTCCTATGACTATAACTCCACTACTGTCTTCAAAACCATCCATCTGCGTTAGTAGCTCATTGAGAGTAGATTCACGCTCATCATTTCTCATATCTCCTCTTGCTTTTCCAACTGCATCGATCTCATCAATAAAGATGATAGAAGGAGCATTTGCCTTAGCATAAGAAAAAAGCTCTCTCACTCTTTTTGCACCCATTCCTACATATATTTGAACAAAACTAGCACCACTTTGGTAGAAAAATGGCACATTAGCTTCTCCAGCTACTGCCTTTGCTATAAGGGTTTTTCCAACACCAGGAGGTCCAACAAGAAGAACTCCTCTTGGAAGTGTAATACCCATCTTTGTGTATTTGGTTGAGTTTTTCAAAAAATCTACAATCTCTTGAAGCTCCTCTTTTACCTCACTAATTCCTGCAATATCTGAAAACTTATATTTTGATTTTGATGATTTGATGATACTCTGTCCAAGCCCCGCATTGGCATAGGCACGATTTTTAGACTCTTCCTCTTTTTTTAAGTCATTCTCCCGTTTTTTTCTTCCATAAAGAACAAGTACAAATATCATCACAAAAAACAGTGCTATGACAAATAGATCTTCTAAAAAAGGATTTGCTTCTATGCTCTGAACTGGAACTTTTTTTACAAGCTCTTTTAGATCTACTGCATCCTTAATAATACTATATTTTCCATCTATTGAGTAGAGTATTACATCATTGGATTCTATTTGAGCCTTTTTAATACTATCCGTTTTTAACAGTGCTTCATAGAAATTGTAATCAATAATTTTAACATTATCTCTTAGTATTATTGTCAAAAAAAGAATCACTAAAACACTAAGTGCCATGAGTGATACCATTAGTTTTTTAGACTTCAAAAATTGCATAATTTACATCCCTTTTAACTTCATAGTTATCTATTTTAACCCACTCTTTTAAAATATCTCTATTCGAATCAATTAAAATTTTATTATAAAATTGATCATAACCTACAAACAATCCATCTTTTTTCTCTTCTACTAAAATATCCAAGCTCTCTGCCCTAGTTTTTCTAAATTCATAGTTTTTTTCAAACACTAAATTTTCTATATCTTTTAGCCTCTGCTTGGCTATATCTCCTCTGACTTCTGGCTTCATTGTTGCACTTGGTGTTCCATCTCTTTTTGAGTATACAAATGAGTGTATATGTGTTAAAGGAAACTTCTTTAGTGTCTCATAGGCTTCATCCCAAACCTCTTGACTCTCACCAGGATGCCCTGTGATAAAATCTGTTCCTAGAGCATAACCAAGAGAACTCAACTCTTCAAAAAGTTCTAAATCTCTTTTTACATTGTTTCTTCTTCGCATAAGCCTAAGCATCTCCTCACTTGTATGTTGAAGTGCTAAGTGCAAGTGTCTTTCAAGCCAAGGTTCATCTAAAATCTCTCTAAAACTATCGTCTATTTGGATTGGCTCAATACTTCCTAGCCTAATTCTTCTTACACCTCTTATCTGTGAGATTCTTTTAACCAAATTTCCAAGACTACTTTTTTTATCTTGACCATAACTTCCTATGTTCGTTCCTGTGAGCACAAACTCACCATAGCCATTTAGTGCAAGTTTACGAACTTGGTCTAGTATGAGCTCTTCATCTTGACTTCTAGCATCTCCTCTTACATAGGGAATTATGCAGTATGAACAACGAAAATTACACCCCTCTTGAATCTTCAAAAAGGCTTTTGACTTTCCAAGGTAGTCACTAACTATGGTTTTTTCCAAAGAGTTTAAATCGCCCATCTCTACAAAGCGTGTTTTTTCATGTAAAAGTGAGTTTATATTTTCTTTCTCTGAGTGTCCCATAACTCCAAAAACTTTTTTGTCTTTAAAGAGATCTTCGCCTTTACTAAAAGCTCCACAACCAGCCAAAATCACCTTTGCACCTCTTTTGTTGACTCCATTTATGTAGCTTCTTACTCCGCTATCTGCTCCATTGGTTACAGTACAAGAGTTTACAACAACAATCTGTGCATCTTCTTCACTCTCAACTACCTCAAAATCTTTTAAATTTTGTATCATAATCTGAGTATCATAAATGTTTGTTCTACAACCAAATGTCTTAAAATATACTTTCTTCATTAATGCAAAATATCCTTGTTTACATCTATGCCTTCTGGCAGTTTTCTTTGTGTATGCCTTACATCAATAGTCTGTGTAGGGTATGCGACTTGTATGTCGTCTTCTTTATTTATAGCATCTACTATGTCTGCACTTATGCTGCTTCTTAAAGTAAGTGCAGCATAAGAATTTGTCATATACCAAGTACTTATTGTCAAGCCATGTGGTTCTAAAAAAGAGTATATTCTTGGTTCTATTTTAGTGTGCTTAATACTATATTGATTTCTTAACTTAACAAGACTCTTTCTTGCAATATCAGTATATCCTTTTGAGTACTTCTTAGTTATATCGCCTATGATTTTTATTGCTTTTTTATGATTTGAATCAAATGTAATAGTAAGATCAATACCATCCCATACGGTCTTAATACTTCCATGAGTATAATTTGCAATAAGAGTTGTAAAAACATAGTTATTTGGTATAAATATAACTCTACCAGAGCGTCTGTTTTGCATGTAACTTGTTAGTGTAATATCCTCAAGTATTGTAATTCTTAACAAAGATATATCTATAATATCACCAACATAAGGAAGACCATCTTTTTGTACTTTAATTCGATCACCAACATGAAAACTACCACCAAAGACTATAACCATCCAGCCTAAAATACTCATAAACCAATCTTTCATGGCTATGGCCATACCAGCAGAAGCAAATCCTAAAATAGTAACAAAATATGAGACATTTTCAATATATGCAAAAAGAAGTACAATCACAATTAGTGTAAAGTTGATGAAGTTTATAGCCTTATTTGCCATATAAAATCGTTCATTGTCTTTTATATATTTTTTACTTATAAACTTAAACATTAGTGATATGATTATAATTATGACAATAAAAATACCGATATTTAGTGCTCTTTTCATCTGCTCTTTAATATCATTTTTAATTTCAACTAAAATTCTATCTACTTTTTTAGAATACACTTCGTATGTAGTCATTGCAAGTTTATATGCACCATTAAATGCTAGTATATCTTTAGAAGTTATTAATAGCCTCTCTTCAACCGAAGGTATTGGCTGCAATTCATATAGCTCTTTTAGTAAACTCTCTGCCTCTTTTAATTTTGTAATTAAATTCTTTAGTGAGTTAATTTTTTCCTTATAGTTTTCTCTATCTTGTTCAATTTTTTTTATATATGAGTAGGCTGGTAAAATCATAAATGGATTGCTAACATCAGGCTTTTCATCTATTTCATCTGGTTTTATGATTTTTAAAAATGGAGAATTTTTATACTCCATTAACAGCTCTATCTGCTTTTCTAATCTATCTTGTTCTTCAAGCAGCTCTTTTAGGTTGTCCTTAGATTTTTTATCTCTCTTTCTGGAGAGTTTTTTAACCTGCCTATCAACTACTTCTAACTCTGTTATTAAATTTTTATATGTCGTATGGTTTTGATAGCCTATTAACCAAATATTTGATTTTAATGAATTTCTTATATCATCAATATGCTGATTAATCATCTCAATTTTTACAAAATCTTCCTTGCTTGTGTTACTATCTTGTGCAAATAGTGTTGTTGTAACTAAAAGTATGAAAGAGAGTAAAAACTTTATCATGAAAAATTACCTAGAACTTTAAATATAAGACTTTTTTCAATATCATCTTTCATAATATAGCCGCCAATACCCTTTGCCAATATAAACTTTATCTTATGATTAAAACTCTTTTTATCTAAGAAAAATGCATCATAAAATTTTTCTATATTATTGATTTTATACTCCACTGGTAAATCATATTTTTTTAGTAGTAAATTTACTCTTTTTTTATCTTCCAAACTTAAAAGTCCCAATTCAAATGCTAACTCATTTGCCATAACAATACCAATTGCCACAGCTTCACCATGAAGATACTTACTATACTTAGTTTCATTTTCAATCACATGTGCAAAAGTATGCCCATAATTAAGAACAGCTCTTACTCCCTGCTCTCTCTCATCCTGGCTTACAACATCAGCTTTTATTTTAATACACTCCCTTAAGGCATACTGTAAATTAGCCTCTACATGTAGAGAGTTATTTTCTAGCCACTCAAAAAAACTTCTATCAAAAGTTACCGCCATTTTTATCATCTCTGCCATACCTGCACTAAACTCTCTTTTAGGAAGTGTTTTTAAAAAAGCAGTCTCACAGTAAACAGCACTAGGCTGCCAAAATGATCCTACAAGGTTTTTTCCATATTTATTATTTATACCTGTTTTTCCACCAACACTTGCATCAACAGCACTTAAAAGTGTTGTTGGAATCTGAATAAACTCTATCCCTCTTTGATAAATAGAAGCAGTAAAGCCTGTCATATCACCAATAACACCACCTCCAAGGGCAATAAGAACTGATTTTCTATCTAGTCTATGTAAAAAACACTCATCTAAAATTTGATTTATAGTTTCAAAATTTTTATACTTTTCTCCATCTGGAACAGTAACTACATGACACTCCAAAGCATCAATCTTACTAAGAAGTGTATCGAGGTGAAATGCACTTACGGTTGGGTTAGTTACAACAACTACTTTTGTATCTAGCTCAATTTTTTCAAGCTCATCTATATGCACAAAATATGATTTGTCTTTTAATTTTACTTCTATTTTCATTATAATACTCATCCTCTAATATGTCGCCACTTTAAATAAAAGATAAGTTATTATCTATGAGGCAAACTGTTGCAGGAGCTACTTGTAACTTCAAGATAGTTTAACGAAATAGATGATGACTTATCTTTTACCCAAAGGGCGAACATATTATATCATATTGCTTCGTTGAGAACCTTTGAGGCTACTAGTAGCCACTGCAGAGTCTCGTCTCGCACCAAGATATAATATGCTCGTTTAAATTGGTGACATATTAGTGGATGAGTATTTACGCCTGTACTGGAATAAATAATTGATAAGAGTGAGAAAGCTTAAAATGAAGTCTCTCCATATCTGTTGAAAAAACTGAAAATATACTTGAGCTTGCTATCTTGTCATTAAAAGGAACAAACTGAAGAAAATCATCTTTGTCTCTAAGTTTCAATAGAGGGTTTCTCTTTGTATCTATAATTTCTACTTTTTGGTTAAAAAGTTTTGAAAGGTTATCAAAGTGTTCAGCAAGAGAATTCCTTTCACTCGTATTATCTGGATTAAAGTTGTAAAGTTTAACATTTAAATCAAGTTGAGCAGATATATCAAATATAACTGCTGACTCTTTTTCAATATCTTCAGAATTGTTGCTAAGAACTACTCCATCTTTCAAACTTGAAAAACCATATAGTCCTGTTTTAAAAATTGGTAGTTTAAATGAGTGAAGAAGCGCAATATGCTCAGCAAAAAAATCATTTGATACTACAACTAAACCAATATCTTTTTCATTGATATCACTCTGCATAATGCTATTTATATCTCTGTTACGATACTCGATTTCTATATTTATATGTCTGTTTTGATAACTTTTTAATTTTTCAAATGTAGATGAGTATGTAGGGTTGATAATCTTAACATGTAAGTTCGTACTACTTATGTTTGAATGAAGCAAAAGTACATCATTGATTAATTTATCTATACCACTTGAACTCATATGTAACATATCAATTAAACAATATATACTACTTCCAAATGGTGCAGGAAATTGACCTAACTCTTTTTTGATACTTCTATATACACTTTGCAAAACAATGGGATCACCAACTACAAGCAGGACATCATTTGGTTGTATCATAAGAGTAGGACGAGGCAAAATTAGAGAATTTGCTCTATATACACCTGAAATTCTCCATTTTTTTTGAACTATTGATGCTAAATGACGATAAACATATGAACTGCCTATTGGAACTCTTATCTCCATAATCTCACCTGTACCCAAGCCAACATTTTGAGCAATAACTGGCATATTTGGCAAAAAATCAACAAAACGAGAACTAAGAACATCACGAGAGTCCAAAATCTCAAGTCTATGGTCGTCAATCTCAAGATTCCATCTATCTAATAATACTATTTGAACCTCACCATTTATAGATCTTATGATATTATATGCACCTACAGCATCAATTTTCATAGCAACTACTATCATAATTTGATAGTAATCACGACCTAGCATTGGTGAGAGTTTTTCATAGCTAGTAGGATCAAAATTATAAAATGTAAAGTTATCAAGCTTTTTTGATGGCATAGTTTTCTCTCTATATGTAACAATATCATAACAATTGTCACTACTTGAGCTATCCATAACTCTTTCTAAAAAATGTTTCGCTAAAATACCATCAGCGATGATTAAAATTTTTTTCATCGGTTCTCCATAGATTATAAACTGACCTTACGCACCATCTATACTTTTAGATGGTTTATCTTTGCTTTTAGTGCGAGGCAAAGTCTTGAAATCCTAGCCTTAGCTAAGATGAAAGACTTTAACGAAGCAATAAAGGCAAAGATAAG
>JALSME010000135.1 GCA_026987955.1 Sulfurospirillum sp. | reverse complement strand
CTTCTCTTATCGTCCTTTGGATAAGTCATAAGTAAGCAATCTGCAAAGCATCTATCTCTCACCTTTACTAGTAAAGGCTTCAAGATAGCTACTTCACATCTCACTCACTTATGACTTACTAGTATGCCTTAGTTTGTTCTTGGATGGCTATAAATCATTGTCTTTTACAAGTGTCAAGCCACTTGCACTTGCCATCTCTATAATAGCAGTTTTATCTTCAAGAAGTACATACTGTGCCTCTACAGATGAACCTAATGGACCTCTACATGTAGAGCTAATTAAAACTGCCCTATTTAGTAAAGATAGAGCTTGAACTGTACCCTCTCCTCCATCTGCAATAGGACAGATAATAATCTCTGCCCTTTTGTAAACTTTATTTATACCTATTTTAATCTGTTTTGCCAACTCAATTGAGCTTGCACATCCTTTAAATGAGTCTACTGCTATAACTATTTTCATACAAGATTATATCAAATTTAATCATAACTTTGCTAAAATACCTTATGAGAAGTGTAAAAGACAAAATAGTTTACTTTGTATATGAAGGCAATATAGACTCACGCAACAATAAATTACTCCTACAAGAGATTGAGCAACTAAAAAGTGAGATAGATCCGAAAAAGCATAATGCTATATTTATTTCATTAAAACATGCTAATTTCAATCTAGAACACCTGCTTTTTTTGGTAAAAAGACTAAATATAATTAGTCAAGAGATTAGCATACCTATTGCTCTTGGAGATTTTACTACTGTTATGTACGATATATTAAAAAAAGAGACAAAAAATACATCTATAAAAATTTTTAAAACATTTGGTTTGGCAAAACTGTTTTTATCCACTTCATCTTTTAAGAAAAAACTAAAAGTCTTGATGTTCGATGATGGAGAAGATGAAGATGAGCTAGATAGGCAAGCAGCTATGCTAACAAAATTTGAACACAATATACTTTACACAAAGGATATGGAAGAATTTAGAACCAAAATATCGGATCCAAATGTTGACTTTGCAGTGTCACAAACTAAGATAAATTTGACACCAGTAAAAAAAGATAGAACTAAAAAAAGATTTTTGCTCTCCAAGACTTTGATTATGAACTTACCCATTTTTACTGATATCGCAGTTCAAAATATTGAAACGATGACAAGCTTAAAAGCAACAAAAATATCTCATAGAGTTGATTGTTTTGACACTAGTATCGATGACAACATAATAAGCTCAATCATGCAATTTAAAGGAGATATAGAAGGAGAATTTGTTTTAGTTTTTCCAAAAGATGTTGCTGTTTTTTCCATCGAATCAATGCTCGGTGAAAAAATAGATGAACAAGACAATGATAGTATAAGCGATGGAATTGGGGAGTTTTGTAATATCATCATAGGTGGTGTAAAAACTGCTCTTTCCAAAAAAGATATAAGTATTAAATTTGATCTGCCTAAAACATTTACCTCAATTATAGCGACAACAAACCAACTACCAAAAAACAGTGGCATCTGGATAGATATGAAACTTGAAGATAAGCCATTTTACATGTACATTACAAAATAAGGAGTAATTATGCGAATTGATTTAAACCAAACACAGGTCTTAGTTGTAGATATTCAAGAAAAACTTTTTCCTCATATAGACAAAAAAGAGAAAATATTACAAAACAGTATTAGACTTATAAAAGGCCTAAAACTATTTAAACTACCTTTTGTATTAAATGAGCAATATCCAAGAGGCCTAGGTCATACAATACAACCAATCAAAGAGCTTCTAAATCAAGAAACAATTCATGAAAAAGTAACATTTAGTTGCTGCCAAACAGATACAACAATGGAACAGATAAAGAAAAATAGTAAAAAATTTGTTATTGTATTTGGTATTGAAGCACATGTTTGCGTAATGCAAAGTGTACTAGATCTCATTGAAGAAGGTTTTACGCCAATATTAATTATAGACTGTATAGGATCAAGAAGTAAACATGATATGGATGTTGCAATACAAAGGATGCTAAGTATAGGGGCAATACCTGCTACTTATGAGTCTATACTATTTGAGTTATGTTCAAGTGCTAAAAACGAAGTTTTTAAAGATATAAGTCGAATAGTCAAATAGCCTGAAACAACATAAGTAACTTTTCATCTTCGTCACTAAACATAGAGATTGGCGAAGATGCTACAAGCCTAAAATCTTGTAAGTTTTCAAATCTACTTTTAGGATGAAAGTATTGAAAAACTTGCCCTGATGATTTTTTGTAGCTCTCATCTATCTTTTCAAAAAGAGTTATATTGGTTGTCAAAACTTTATCTTCATAACTTGCCTCAATCGATAAAAACTTTTCTTCTGTATCTTTTATCATAGCTCCATCTGCTACTTCAAAGCCTACTTCTGTATTTATATCTGCCAAAAAATATCCATCTTTTCCAACAACTCTTCTTACTTGAGAAAAAAAAGGGTCTAGCTCATCATCTCTCATATAGTTCAGTACATCACCAATGGCAACAGCCGACTCAAATGAACTCTCTTTAAAGTCCAAAAGCTCTTTTGCTTGAACATTTACACCAAGTTTTTTTGCTATTTTAATCATCTCTTGACTTCTATCTATTCCAAAAGCATCAAAACTATTGTCTTTGAGTAATTTAAGAAATTTTCCATTGCCACAGCCTATGTCTAAAACAGACTCTACATGTAGAGATAAAAGGATCTGTAAGTATGATGAATACAACTCTTCATACTCATCATAAAAGCCAATTAAAGGCTCAATTTTTGCATATAAATCAAGTGAACTAGTCAACTAAATCCTTACAAAACTTCTCATGATCAAATACTTTTCCAAGATGCTCACAAACAAGCTTTGTATCTCGCTCTGCATTGCCTAAACAACTTGTAGCTCCTGGACTTGGAGTCATGTTAAAGATAATGCCCGTTCCAGGGTTCACACTAGCCTCTCCAAGCATAAGCTTTTGGTTTTCTTTATCTAAAACTTGTGGACGAACTCCACCAAAACCATCTGCATACTCTATATCTTCGAGTTGTAATGATGGAACAATCTTTCTAGCGTCTTTTACAAAAAGTCTCTTGTTTATATATGGTACTTCAAACATAAAATTCCGCAAAATATAACTTCTAATATCGCTATCAACGAGTAAATCTTTAAAAATTTTTGCAATATTAGCATCAAATCTCAAAGTTCTTATAAAATCAATAACTGTAGAATTTCCATGATAACGCTCCAACTTTGGAAGTGCAAGTGCAGTTGGTCCAAATCTTGTAAAGCCATTAAGCAATATATCTGGATCACCATGAAGAGCAGCAAATGGTAACTTAGGGTGCTGAACCATATATACTTTTCCATTTAAAATTTTCTTAGTTGTCACATAGAAACTTCCTGCCATCGGAAGACAGCCATAGTTTGTTCCATGTCCCATACGGTGAGCTAAGTATAGTGAATGAGCCCCTGCATTTACAACCACAAAATCAGCTGTATATGTCTCACCACCAGCCACGAGCTCATGCTTTTTTCCAATCTGCTTGATGCTAGTTACTTGTGCGTTAAAAAACACATCTGTTATTGTGTTTTCAACTTTTTGTGCATTTTCGACAAGACTCTCTGACATCTTTCCAAAATCAACAGTGCTCCACTGACCACCTTCTACACCAACTCCCAAAATCTTCTCTGGCCTTTCGTTCCCATGCTCATCAAAAATAAGCTTTGGCTCTATCTCTTTTAGTTTTTCTTTTTCAAAAATTTCTAAGTATGGAAAAAGCTCTTTAAAATCTTCGTGTCTTTTTCGCATATAGTTTACCTCATCATCACCAACACCAATCGCCATCTTCTGGTGAGCAAACATAAATTTGTTTTCATATCCATATTGCAAACAGTACTTCTCTACCATCTTTGCAGTTCTTTTTACACTTTTTGCTTTTTCAACTGTATAGTTAGTCTCTATATCTCCACAGTGAATAGTTTGAGAATTGCTAGTTCCATTTGAGTTCAGAGTAGACAAAGCATCATACTTTTCTAAAAGTGCTATACTTTTCACATCTGTATACTTTGCTAACTCATAAAAAAGCGCCGCTCCTGAGATTCCGCCACCAATGACTATGACTTCATAATGTTTATTCGCCATATGATATGTCCTTTAAGGATAATATTTTCTTAAAATAATCATACATAACTAATTTGTAATGTAGTATTATTTACACATACTATAGTGAAGATTTCAAGTTAATCAAAGCTTATACCTTGAATTTATCACAACTTTATAGCTATTGCTTCAATCTCAATACAAACATTTAGTGGCAATGTTTTAACAGCAACTGTACTTCTTGCTGGTTTATGAGAAGTAAAAAACTCTGCATAAACTCTATTAACTTCAGCAAAGTCATCCATATTTGCCAAAAATATAGTAGTTTTTACAACATTTTCTAGACTACTTCCACCCTCTTTTAAAACTTCACTTAAATTGGTAAGAACCTGTTTAGTTTGCTCTGCTATATCACCTTCAAGTAAAGTGCCGTCAGCTTTTAACGGTATTTGCCCTGATGTGAATATCATATTTGCTATGTTTATAGCTTGACTATATGGTCCTATTGCTGCAGGTGCTTTTTTTGTACTTATATAATTCATTTCTATCCTTTAACCAAAATTACTAATAACATGAGAAAAAACTTTTTCTAGTTTTTCTACTTCAATCATCTCACAGCACTCATCTACACCGTGAATTGTATCATTTTTTACGCCACATTCAATAGAATCTATACCAAATTGAGAGATAAATCTAGCATCACTAGTTCCACCTGCTGTTGATAGTTTTGCTTTTGAGCCAACTACACTTTTAAGTGCATTTTGTAGCAATGATACAATATAACTATCTCTAGATGTTACAAAAGGAAATGAGCCTTGAGTAAGTCTAAGCTCATACTCCAAATCTCTACATAAACTGTCTATATATTTTTTGATGTCATCTTGTTTTGTATTGGTTGAATTTCTTACATTGAACATGATATCAAGCTCATTTGGAGTTACATTTGTTACTTGCATTCCTGCTCGTATATCTGTAACAACCAACTGACTTGGGGCAAAGTTTTCATCTCCATTGTCAAACAAATGGTCTGTCATTTTGCCAAGTATCGGGGCTATTTGACTTATTGGATTTATTGATTTTTCAGGGTAAGCGGCATGCCCTTGCTTTCCACTTATACGCAAGTATCCATTGATAGACCCTCTTCGTCCTATTTTAATAGCATCTCCAAACTTTTCTTCACTTGTTGGTTCTGCTACAATGCAATAATCAGGTAAAAAATCTATCTCTTTTAAGTACTTTAAAACCTCTATAGTTCCATGAGTTGCATCACCCTCTTCATCACTTGTGAGTATAGCAGAGAGTGTTCCATTAAAACCTTTAGCATGCTTTAGGGCTTGTACAAATGCACAAACTCCACTTTTCATGTCTTGAGTTCCTCTTGCATAGATTTTATCATCTCTTATCGTTGGCTCAAAAGGATCACTACTCCATCCTTTACCAGGAGGAACAACATCTATGTGACCAGCAAAGCTAAGGTGAGCACCCTCTCCAAATTTTTTATATATAAAAATATTTTTTGTATCTTCTACATCTATAATTGTATGTTTATATTCTGAGAGATAATCTTTTATAAAATCAAATGCTCCATCATCTTCAGGAGTTATTGATTTGTATCGAAGTAGTTTAAAAAAAAGATCTTGAGTAGTCATTTTGTACCTTTACATGTAAAAGTGCCATTATACCAAATCAGCTTTAGGCTCACCTAAATAATAACCCTGAAACTCATCAACTCCTAGCTTGTGGCATTTATCATAGACCTCTTTAGAGTGTACAAACTCTGCAATTGTCTTTACTTTTAAGCTTTTAGCAAAGGAGACAATAGCTTTAACTATAGCTTCTGAGTTTTTATTGGTATCAATATCTTTTATGATTGAACCATCAATCTTTAAATAATCAGGTTTTAGACTTAAAAGGTACGAGAAATTACTATATCCTGTACCAAAATCATCTATAGCAATCCTAACTCCCATGCGCTTTGCTTTGTCAATAAAAGTCGAAACTCTTGTTAACTTTTCAATACTTTCATCTTCTAAAATCTCAAATACAACCTGTTTTGCAACATTATACTCTTTGATTTTATCAATTATATAGTT
>JALSME010000134.1 GCA_026987955.1 Sulfurospirillum sp. | reverse complement strand
TATTGAAGAGCTAAAGAAAAAGCACCTGTGGCTATAAGTATTCTATCTTTAAATATCTCGAATGAGAGTGATTTAAAATCATCAAGTTTATGCTCTAGCTTTACATGTACAACAAATTTTTGAGAGGTAACTTCCTTTAGAAGCTTTACATTTTTTAGAGTTATTACAAAGCCCATTCTTCCATCATTTTTGTTATCGCTGATGCCAGATGAGCTTTGTGCTGCAGATTCTATAAGCATACCAAGAGTTGGTAGCTCATCAAAACCTACTTCAACTTTAGCACTAACCTCATCAGCATAAAGTAGCTTTTTAACAAAGCGTACAGGAGGCAAATGAGGTATACTAAAATCGTCCAATGGACTACTTGTTTTCGTTGATATATGCTACAAGCGTATTGACAGTTGAGAAAATACCACTCTCTTCACCTGCATCTTTTATCTTAACACCAAACTCTTTTTCAATGATAAGAGTTATCTCTATAGCATCTACACTATCAAGACCTAAACCTTCATCTCCAAAAAGAGGCATATCGTCGCCTATCTCATCTACTTCTATATCTTCTAGACCTAGTCCGTCTATTAGTTTTTCTTTTAAATCTGCTGTTGTTATCAATTTTTCTCCTTAAATCCGATCTTTTTACCGACTGAACTTTTTGTTATAATCATACCGTTATATAGTTTAAATACTATATGGATTGAGCCAAAAACTTTTTTTAGTTCCTCTTTTAGCTCTTTTTGTTTTATATCTCTATTTGATTCAATATAGATATCAAGAATCTCATCCCTAAGTGCTTTTTCATCTTTTCGCACCTTTACTAATGCGCACTCTACTCCCTCTAAGCTCTCTACAATACCTTCTATCTGAAGTGTAGATATTCTTTTCCCTGCTATCTTTGCTAGATTTGAGCTACGACCAAGAAGTTTAAACTCATGAGGACTAAGCATCTCAACTATGTCCTCTGTTTGAAATGGAAACTCTACTTTTTTGATAGTGTTATCTAAAATTTTTTGTGCAACAAATGGTGAAGAGATGTTGAGCATATTGTCACTCTCTGCTATCTCAACACAATCATAAGCTCTTAAAACTGTCTCATCATCCACTTTATATGCCATCATACCAGTCTCTGTTGAAGCAAAAAGTTGCATAACTGAGCTTTTATAGTGTTCATGAAACTCTTTTGCATCTTCAGGTAAAAGTGGTGCAGTTGAAGTTAAAAAATATGCTTTATCGAACTTCATATCTTGCTTGATTCTATTTAATGCTTTTATAAAAAGTGGCGTTGTAACTACCAATGTTCCAGCAACTTGGGCCTCTCTAGCTAACTCTTCTGGTACAAAATTTTCTTTGACCCAAACATCTATATCCATCTCATATGCCACAACTCCACCAATATCTACTCCATAAATATGAACAAAAGGAACAGTAGTTACAATTCTATTAAATTTCATATCTTTTGGAAGAGTATCTATAAGTGCCCAAGCCTGTTTTTTTGAGTTATCTTTTGTTTTATATACTCCTGTTGGAGTACCTGTTGTTCCTGAAGTGAAGTACAAAAATTGCATCTCATCTTGCTTTAAAAAATCCTCGCCAAATGACTCAACATGAGCCCTTAAAGCTGGTTGAGACTTGTCATATATAATATCAAATATCCCGTGCTTATAGCAATACATAGCATCTGATAGTTGTTCCACTTTTGTAGTTGGATTTTCAACTTTTGCTACTTCTACATAGCATTTTTTATCCATATCGTAAATGCGCATACAAAACTCCCTATTTTGAGGTTGCAATTTTATCATAAACTTGCATAAAGTAAAAGAAAAATCGCACTAATCCCAATGCTTATCACAAAACCTATAGAGTAAAGGGCAACTGTACCACTAAAAATCAAAACTCCAAATCCTGCAAATGTACTTAAAAGTGCATATCTTATTGCTTTTTTAGTTTCACTAACTGTATTGGTTTTATACATATAAATCCCATAGTCTATACTAATAGCAAGTAAAATAACTAGAGCAAACAGATGCATAATATTGATTTTGCCAAAAAGTGCTATGGCAAACAGTGTGCAGCTTAGAGGAAACAGTAAATACATCAACGGATAAAGCATCTCTTTACCAGAGAGAATAAAAAGAACACTTAAGATAAAAACCAATGATATAGCCATATACCTGCTTAGTGTTTTTTTCATCTTATTTGTATCATTGGTTAAACTTTTTGCAAGATTGACCACCTCTACATGTAGACCCTCTTTTATAACTTCATTTTTGTCCACAAGTGCAATAGTATAAAACTTGCCCCCATCTTCAATAATCTTAAATTCCATCTCTTTTATGATGTTAAAATTGCACTTTTGTTTGTCTGTTCCTCTATAAGCATTTTTAAATGTTCCATCTTTAAAACCAATCTCTTTTTCATATTGGCTTATCATATTTTTTATATGTTTAAAATCAAATTCTTTCAACTCATCTACTCTTTTTTGGCATTTCTTTTTGCTCAGAACAAAGTTTCCAATACCCAAAGCAGTAGGATGCTTCAGTAAAAAAGACTCATACTGCTCTAGTAAGTTCTCCTTTGTTGTTCCATTTAGTAGAACAGTTTGAAAACTCTTTTTTTCAAGCCCGTTATTGAATTTTTTTGTTAATTTTATAAGCTTTGTATTTTGATAATCAAGATTTTTTAGATTGGTATCAAACTCAAGGTTGACATATGCGTATAAAAGCATTGATAAAGATACTATCACTACATGTAGAGGGTTTAACTCACTTTTACTATTCACTACTTTTTCTTTTTTTGGCTCTGTTATATCGAGATAGACAAAAGTAAAACTAAAAAGTGCATATGCCACACTAAGTGAGACAGCACTAAAAACAGCTAGCTGCGAAAAAAGTTCGACATCAATAAAACCAAAGATGACAAATACACCAAAAGTAGTTAAAAAACCCAAAAAAACCTTTTTTTCAAACAGAGGTTTTTTAGCAGAAAATTTACGATGAAAATAGTAGTGAAACATATAGTCTATTGATATTGTAGTGATACTAATTCCAAAAACCAAGGAGAGTATACTAATGCTATCATATACAAGCCAAGTTACTAAAATAGCAGACAAAACTGAGCTTCCAATAGCAAAAATAGTGTTCAAAAAAAGCTTATGATTTTTTAGGATAAAAAAATAAAGAAGAAGTAGCAAGACTGAAGATATAAGCATAATCGTTTGAGCATCGCTCTTTATGTATGCTGAATTTTCTACAAGATAAAAAAATGGAGCAATTGCAATAACATCAGAGTGTTTTTCAAGTATATTGTTTAAATTCTTATAAAGAGGTCGAGCTTGACTTGCATTTGCTGTATCTATAGAAGTTCTTGCTCTTAAAACATAGCCAAAGTTTTTTAGTTTTGTGTACCTTTTCGAACTTCCCATCTCCATAGAAAAGAGCTCTAGTGGATCATAGCTGTTTAGGGGAGTAAATGAAAATGCATTATGCTGTTCATCGTATATCTGCTTGAGTCTATTTTTTATCTCCTTATCACTTAAAGCTTTGTTATCAAACCTACTTAGGAGAAGATAGTGGTTTTTCATGTACTGTTTGAGTTTATCTGGAATCGACTTTCTAACCTCTACTTTAGTGATTTGAGGTATCTTTTTTAACTCATCTGCTATCTTTTTTAGCTCGTCCAAATCTTTTTGTTCAAAGCCTTTTTTTGCTACAAGTATCTCATCACTCAATCCAAGTTTTTTGGCTCTTTCAAAAAGAGAGATACTTTTTTGTGAAAGAAATATTTCCAAAAAGTTGGTGGAAAACTTTATTTGTGAAGAAAAAACAAGATACAAGCCTAAAAGTATTGTAAAAATTATGAAGTTTAAGTATTTCATTTTTTTATGATTTCAAGGGTATCCTCATTTGGCATAAACATCTTAAAACTAATGACTTTCGAGTTCTTAGTTTTTACTTCTGCCTTAACAATAGAATCTGCCATATCTTCTAAAAATGTAAGATAAAACATATCACCATCTTTTTCTACTTTAAAATCTCTATTGGTTTTTATCTGTTTAAACTCACCTAGTTTTACCATAACATCTATAAAAAGTTTTGTGTAGTAAAGTGCCTTTCCTTTCAGGTTGTACACATCTCCTGATGAGCTTTTTATGCTGACATTGTCATCAGTCTTTGTTATCTGCTTGAAATTAGGTTTAGTATAAGTGATGATAGTTTTCTTGTCTAAAGTTTCTATTTTGCCATACTTATAAAATGTAGTATCAACAGCACTGACATACTTTATCTCTTCAAAGTTATAACTTGAGGCAAAAAGACTTAGATGTAAAAGTAAAATTAATAAAGTTCGCATAGTTTAGTTTTCTCCTCTTGCATGATTTTATGAGCATAATCTCTCATCTGTATATCATTTTTAAAATCTTTAGGATACAGAGGTGAGAGCATCTTCATATATACATTTTGCTTTTTAGATGTTCTAAAACACCAAGCTTTCCTTGGAAGATACTGTTGAACTCCCTCTATAACGATAGGAACTATTGGCCTTTGCTGTTTAAAAGCAAGTCTAAAAGCGCCCCTCTTAAAAGGAAGAAGTTTATCTCCTGTATGTCTTGTTCCTTCTGGAAAATAGATGACATTTTTACCACTTTTTAGGTGAGCTTCCATCTCTTTGTATATCTCACTTATCTCATCCATAGGACGACCTTTGATATATCTTACTCCTACTGAATGTGTAATTTTTTCTACTATTGGGTATTTCCCAAGATTGACATTGGCAAAAATAAGGTAATGTTCAACATAAGAGGCAAATGCAGGAAAATCTAAGATTGATTGGTGAGTCGATATATAGATAGCACCTTTAGGCATAGGATCCAATAGTTCACTTTTTAATCGCATGCAAGGAACTAGTTTGTAAAAAAGTCTATATGAGAGAGCCGCTCCTTTTTGAAAAAAATGTTGCTGATCTTTAATAAAAGGTTTAAGTATAAAATAGAGTAAAAAACCAGGTATCATAAAACCGACAAGTAGCCCAAAAAATATTAGATGTCCAATAGTGCCAACTATACACTTATACACACTTTGCCTTTATATAGATTATCTGAGCAATCAATGCTCCAAAAAAGTAAATATACCACCCAACAGAGGAGTAAAAAGCCCAAACCAAATCGCTAGAAAAGTTTACTATAAAAAGATGTATAAGAGTATTAAAACTCATAACAAACACCCAATACAAATCACCTTTTTTTAAAAACTCAATCTCTTTTTGCTTTAGCTCTTTTTTGTAAAACTTTTTTGTAAATGCTAAAATCATATGTTTTTGGTTTATGTGTGAGTCAATAAACATCATTGTAAATATAACAGAAAGAGTAGAGGGTATATACTTTACCACATCTAATGAGGAAAAATAGTACGCAAGTGAAAGAATCACAACATACAAAGATGGAGCTATCATATCTTTGTAGCTATCTTTTTTTGTATACTTGTAAACAAAAAAGCCAACTGATATGACAAGATAGAGTAAAACAACACTTCTAAACTCAAAGTAGTGTATAAGCAGTACAAACATAGGAGCAAAAAGTATGTTTGCAAACATTAACGAACCATGCCACCACTGATGTTTAAAACTTCTCCCGTAACATAACTAGCTTTATCTGCTAAAAAGAAAACACACTCAGCAACCTCTTCAGGCTTTCCAACTCTTTTTAGCGGTATATCTTTTTTGATTGATTTTAGGTCTAAATCTTTTGTCATCTCGGACTCTATGAGCCCAGGAGCTACTGCATTGACACGGATTTTATAGCGAGCCATCTCAAGAGCTAAAGACTTTGTAAAAGCTATCACTGCTCCCTTTGCAGCCGAGTAGTTAGTCTGTCCCATATTGCCAACTAGCCCTGAAACGGAAGCCACATTGACAATAGCACAGTTTTTCTTCGAAATCATGTTCTTGATTACCGCTTTTGTTACATTAAAAATACCGTTTACTGAAGTATCTATAACACTACTCCACTCATCTTCTTCCATCCAAAAGAAAAGCTTATCTTTGGTAATACCTGCATTATTTACTAGTACATCTAAGTCCAAATTTTCAAGCTTTTGATTAACATCATCTCTATCTGTAATATCAAACCCAATAATTTCAGAATTTTTAAGTTCACTTTTTAAAGCCTTTGCTTTATCTTCACCACTTCTAAAGTGCAAGTAAACAAAATACCCATTAGCATGAAAATACCTCGCAATTGCCTC
>JALSME010000133.1 GCA_026987955.1 Sulfurospirillum sp. | reverse complement strand
ACATCTTCTGCTTTTATCTAGAAATATAGATGGTGAGTAAGATCAGTTAAAGGAAAGAAAAATGAAAGTATTATTATTAAAAGATGTTAAAGGTTTAGGTAAAGCTGGTGAGATAAAAGAAGTTAAAGACGGATATGGACAAAACTTTTTGATTGGCAATAAATTGGCACTTCATGCAACCAATGAAGTAGTCAAAAGACATGAAGCGAATGTTAGAAAACAAAAGGCAGAAGATGCTGCTGAGTTAGAAAGGCTAAAAGAGCTAGAAAAAATTCTAGCTAAAACTGAACTTAAAATCAAAAGAAAGCTTGGGGCAAATGGCAGCCTTTTTGGGGCAGTAACAAAAGATGAAATCGCTCATGAATTTAAAACTCAACACAACCTAGATATAGACAAAAAAACTATAGAGATTAAAAATGCAATAAAAACAACAGGTACATTTGATATTACTATAAAACTTGGTCATGGTATTCATGCTCCATTTACTCTTGAAATTATAGGAGAATAAACAGATGTTTGATGCTACTACCATACTAGGCTACAAAGCTAAAGGAAAGGCTGTCATTGGTGGTGATGGACAAGTTACTTTTGGGAATGCTATCTTAAAAGGAAATGCTACAAAAATAAGAAAACTTCATCACGGCAAAATTCTTGCTGGATTTGCTGGTAGTACAGCTGATGCTTTTAATCTATTTGATATGTTTGAAGGTATTTTAGAGCAAAAAAAGGGTGATCTTTTTAAATCTGTTATAGAGTTTTCAAAAGAGTGGCGAAAAGATAAAATGCTTAGACGCCTTGAGGCTATGATGATTGTTCTAAATACTGAGCATATTTTTATACTAAGTGGAACTGGTGATGTGGTTGAGCCAGAAGATGGGAAACTTGCATCCATAGGTAGCGGTGGAAACTTTGCTATTTCTGCGGCAAGAGCACTTAATAAACATACCAAATTAGAACCAGAGGAACTAGTAAAAGAGAGTCTAGCAATAGCTGGAGATCTCTGCATATACACCAATAAAAATATAAAAACTTTTGTTTTAGAGGATGATAAATAGATGAATATGACACCTAAAGAGATAGTTTCATACCTTGATGAGTATATCATAGGTCAATTTGAAGCAAAAAAAGCGATTGCAATTGCACTTCGTAATAGATATAGAAGACTACAACTTGATAAAGAGATGCAAGACGAAGTAATGCCAAAGAATATCCTTATGATAGGAAGTACTGGTGTTGGTAAAACTGAGATAGCAAGACGACTAGCAAAGATGATGAACCTCCCTTTTGTAAAAGTTGAAGCAAGTAAATATACTGAAGTTGGTTTCGTAGGTCGTGATGTTGAGTCTATGGTAAGAGATCTTGTTATGGCATCTGTTAATCTTGTCAGAAATGAGCATAGAGAAAACAATATTGATAAGATTGATGATCATATAGAAAAAACTATTATTGAGAAGCTTCTTCCACCTCTTCCAAAAGGTGCAAGCCAAGAGAAGAAAGAGGACTACAAGAAAAGTTACAATCGTATGAAAGAGAAGCTAAACAATGGTGAGTTAGATGAGCTTAGTATAGAAGTTGAAATCACAGGTGGCGGTTCTGACATGAGTGATAGTTCACTTCCTCCAGAGATGATAAAAGTTCAAGAATCATTTATAAAAATTCTTGGATCAGGAAAAGATAGTATTAAAAAAGAGCTAAAAGTCAAAGATGCAAAAGAAGCATTAAAACATGATGCTAGTGAAAAACTACTAGATTTTGAAGCTATAAAAGTTGAAGCAATTGAGCGAGCTCAAAATGGTGGTATAATATTTTTAGATGAGATTGATAAAGTTGCAGTTAGTTCAAGTGCTAGCCATAGAAGTGATCCTAGTAAAGAGGGTGTTCAAAGAGACCTACTACCAATCGTAGAGGGTAGTGATGTAAATACAAAGTATGGTATGGTTAAGACAGACCATATACTTTTTATTGCTGCTGGAGCATTTCATCTTAGTAAACCAAGTGATCTTATACCAGAGCTTCAGGGTAGATTTCCTCTTAGAGTTGAGCTTGATTCACTTACAGAAGATGTCCTATACCAGATACTAACGCAAGCCAAAAACTCTCTACTTCGCCAATATGAAGCACTTTTAAAGACAGAAAAAGTAAAACTTTCATTTGAAGATGATGCCATAAAAGCAATTGCAAAAATCTCTCAAATGGCAAATGAAAAGATGGAAGACATAGGTGCAAGAAGACTTCATACTGTTATAGAAAAAGTCATAGAAGAGATAAGCTATAGTGCAGATGAACATGGTGGTGAGACTATTGTTGTAACAAAAGATTTGGTACATGATAGACTAGATGAAATTGCAGAAGATGAAGATGTAAGTAAGTATATACTATGAGTGAAATAAAAACAAAAGCTGGTTTTGTATCTGTTATAGGTAGACCAAATGCTGGTAAAAGCTCACTTCTAAACTGGCTTATTGGTGAAAAAATTGCAATGGTTTCTCACAAGGCAAATGCAACTAGAAAACGATCAAATATAATAGCAATGCATAAAAATACACAGATTATATTTGTAGACACTCCTGGTATTCATGAAAAAGAGAGACTTTTAAATCAATTTATGATGGATGAAGCTTTAAAAGCTATGGGTGATTGTGATTTAATTCTCTTTTTAGCACCAGCTAGCGATAACCTAAAAGACTATATCAAATTTCTAGAGAGAAACAGAAAAAACATCCCACATATACTACTTCTTACAAAAACTGATAGTATAAGTAAAAAAGAGTTATTTAAGAAAATAGAGGAGTACTCAAAATATCAAGATAAATTTAAGGCATTAATTCCCGTCTCAATCAAAAAAGGAATTACTCAAGCATATCTTTTAGATGAGGTTACTAAAGAGCTGCCAGAGCATCCATACCTCTATGATACAGAGATTTTAACAACAGATCCTGTTAAAGATTTATACAAAGAGTACATAAGAGAGGCAATTTTTAACAACACTAGTGAAGAAATTCCCTATTTTGCCGATGTATTGGTAGAAAAAGTAGAAGAAAGTGATGAAATTGACAATATTTATGCTACTATTATAGTAGACAAAAAAAGTCAAAAGGGTATTATCATAGGAAAAGGTGGTAAGACCCTTCAAAGAATTGGCTTTGAGGCTAGGAAATCAATAGAAAATCTTGCAGGCAAAAAGATTTTTCTAAAGCTGTTTGTTGTAGTTAAACAGGGATGGAGCCAAGACAAAGATTTGCTAAAGAAAATAGGCTATATAATCGAGTAGTATCTATAATATTAGAGATGCTGCTCTTATGCAAAATTAGGTAGGAACATGGCAAAAAAAAGTAATAAAAGCAGTTTTTCTGAAATTGTTTCAATTGATCCAATATCACTGCAATCATATGTGTATGCAAAAAATGAAATCAAACCTACGAAACTAGATAAAAGTAATAAAAATTCATTTTTTATATCCTATATACAGACTAAAGATGTAATTAGCACTACTGTTGAAATGAGTAGAAATATTGCAGATAGTGATTTAAAAAACGCAATTGAAATTAAAATTTATGATGAGCTTGGTCTTGACTCAGCGATAGACTACACAATCACATATTTAGAAACAGAGACAAATGATACAAAAAATCGGGCATATGATGTATTTATAATAGATGCACAACTAATTGAATCGCAGCTTAATGATATTAGAAAAAAAACATCTTATATTGACTATGTAACAACTGCACCATTTTTAATATCTGCACTATATCAAAAGGCACTACTTGAATCTGACAGTACTGATTGTTTTGTTTATTTTCAAAAAAACGATGCATTTTTAGCAATATACAAATCTGGTACATATCTTTATTCGAAATCTCTTCATTATTCATTGAGCGAATTAACCGAAAAATTTTGTGAACTACTTGGTGAAAGAATTGACGAAGATGAGTTTTACAAACTACTTACAACAGAGGGCTTAAAAAGTACTAATACTACCTATCAATCTTTTCTTATGCAGCTTTTTGGTGAATTATTCTTGTATATTAATGATGTAATTGTTTTTGCAAAAAGATCTTACAGTATTGAAAATATCGATAAAATTTATATAGGCTCAGAAGTTGGTACATTGATTGGTGTTGATGAGTATGCACAAAGTTACTTAGGATTAGAATCATATGAATTTAATTTTAATATTGCAATTAACTCAAAAGAGTGGTATATAGATCAAATTCATATACTAATGGTTTTAACATCACAAGTTTACCTTGAAAATAAAAACGATGAACTAAATTTTTCAATATTTAAAAGGCCACCACCTCTAAAAGATAGGCCTGTTGGAAAACTTTTAGGTATAACAGCAGCTAGTATTATACTAACATCTGCATACCCTGCATACCAATATGGTTATTCTCAATTTTTACAAATTCAAGTCAATCAAGCCACATCTGAATATAGAAAAGCGAATAAAGAGGCAAATGCTATACGAGCTAAAATAGCTAATTTAAAGAAAGATAGAGCAAAAGTAGTTAAATTAGTTAAAAAAGAGTCAGGAAAACTTGAATTCAAAAGAAAACTTTTAACAGAAATAAATAAAAAGAAAACAGAATACTCAATGAAAGCATTGATTCTTGTTGAACTAATCAAAATATCAAATAAATACAGTTCAAAACTGTCTTCAATAGAGTATAAAGATGGTGGAATTAATTTATATATACAAAATAGAAATGAAAAAAAGATAACAGAATTTATAAAAGAGCTAACTAAACTAAAAAAATATAAAATATCAACTGATAAGATTCAGAGGGACGATAAAGAAAACCTCTATCTTAGTCAGATAAGAATAGGACTTTAAAATGAGTGGACCTAGTACATTTGATAAAATTGATGATTATCTAAAAAATAAAAAAAGTAGTGAGCTTTCATTGGTATTTCTAATGGTTTTTGTTGGTATTGGCTTTGTTTTATACTCTACACTTTATCCTGTAACGGAAAAAATATTAAAGAAAACTCAAAATTCACATAAAAATATAAAAAGTAAACTATCTCAGGAGAGAGCATATCTTAAGTCAGTTACTATGAATGGCAATAAAAACTACGTAATAAATAAAATGCATTTAGAAGTCAATAAACAAAAAAATATACTTAAAGATATAAAATATAGAAATGTATATGTAGATAAAAAATTAAAAGAACTATCTTATCTTCTATTTAATGACAAAAACTGGGCAAGATTTTTGGACTCAATTGCTTATGTAGCTCAAAAATATGGTGTTGAAATAACGCTCATAGATAATCAGTTCTACAAACCTACCTTGCAAGAGATAAAACAAGTTTTAACTGTAAAAGTTAATTTTAATGGTGAGTTTAAAAATATACTTAAATTTATAAATGAATTAGAAGAGAGTGATTTAGTTATTGATATCAATAACTTTGATTTGAAAAGTAGTGATACAATCACTGGTGCAATAGATATTGCTGTATGGGGGATGAAATATTGAGATATATAATACTAATATTACCAATAATATTTGCCTCTTCACTAATTCAAGCTAGTGAAGAAATTAAACCAAATAGTTCAAATGAGAAGATAACAGAATATGATAATCTATTTTCTCAAATCAGTCAGAAGCGTGTTGGTGTCTCAAATGATGAGATCAGTATGGTTAAAAATCCATTTATAATGACTAATAAAATTATTTTAAAAGATACCAATACAACAGTAGCTAAAATAAAATATATCTTAGAAGGCACATTAAATAAAAAAGCTAAGATAAATGGAAAATGGTATACAATTAATGATAAAATCGATGGATACAAACTTGTAGTTGTTAAGAGGAATAGTGTAATCATAAAAAATGAGCACTTAAAAAAGGAACTTTTTATAAGGAAAAACAATGTCAGCAAAATCAAATTTTCTTCAAAGTAAGTATCTCTTACTTATAGCTTTATTAGCTATCTTAGTACAGCCATTAAGTGCTGCGAAGAGTTGTGATTATAGAGTATTTAATATTAAAACTTCAGAAAAAGTATCGAGCATGGAGCTACTAACTCAAATTGCTGATAGTTGTGATTTTAGCATTATAGTAAAAGATAGTTTTGCTGCTAAAACTATGCAAAAAAAGTTATATGGTATCAATATTAAAGATTTATCTTTGGATGAAATATTTAACATGTTAATCTCTGATAATGATCTATATTTTGAATATGACAAAAACTTTTTAAAAATATCAGCATTAAAAACAAAAACATTTAAGGTTGACTATGTTACATCTGTAAGACAGGGAACAGCAAACTTAAATGCTTCCGTAGATGCAACTATAACAGCAGGCGATACAGGTGCTACTAATACTGGAAACGGGGA
>JALSME010000132.1 GCA_026987955.1 Sulfurospirillum sp. | reverse complement strand
ATTAGTGCGTAAGGTCAGTTAAAACTGATATTTTCTACAATTTCGATTGAGGTTTCATTTACTATTAGAGCATCAATTTGGTAGTCATAATCTGGATTTTTTTTCATCAAGTAGTAGTTTACAGTCTTTATTATCTTTTGAAGTTTTTGTGGTGTTATTCTTGTAATTGCATCATAATTTTTTGAGTATTTTACCTCAAAAAAATGTAATATTTCATCTTTTTGAGCGATAATGTCAATTTCTCCAAAACGAGAGTGAAAGTTTCTCTCAACCACAAAGTAGCCTTGTTTTTCAAGGTACTTTACGGCTTTTTCTTCTGCTTGTAATCCTACTTCTAAACTAATCTTCAATCCTAATCATCACAGGTTTCTCTCTACATGTAGAGAGTTTTGCAATCTCATTCATCGCATTTTGAACATCAAGCTCTTTACACTTGTGTGTCGAGAAAAGAAGTGTAGCAAGACTTTTATCACTACTATCAGGTTTTTGTAAAAAACTATCAACTGAGATACCAAAATCTCCTAAAATCGAAGTAATTTTAGTTAAAACACCAATCTCATCTGAAACTTTTATACGCATATAATATTTTGTTTCAATCTCATCAGAATTTAAAAGCGTAAGTCCGCCACCCTCTAAGTCTCTTTTAAATCCGAGCATAGGTGAGCTCTGCCCTACTCTTGCTATATCAATCAAATCTGCGATTACAGCACTTGCAGTTGCATCTCCGCCAGCTCCTGGTCCATAGTACATAGTCTCACCAACTCTATCGCCAATAACACTTATGCCATTCATTACATCATCAACTTTTGCTATCATTTGAGAGCTTGGAACAAGTGCCGCATGAGCTCTGAGTTCTACTTTGTTATTTGCACATTTTTTTGCAATAGTTAGGTGCTTTATATTGTATCCAAACTCTTTTGCAAAGAAAATATCTTCGCTGTTAATATGCTCAATTCCCTCTATAAGTATATCTTCTGGATTTGCATGAATACCATATGCAATACTAGCTAAGATTAGAAGCTTATGTGCTGCATCAAATCCGCCAACATCAAAAGTGGGGTCCGCTTCTGCATAACCCAGTTTTTGTGCCTCATCTAAGACATCTTTAAACTCTACTTTTTCGCTCATCATTTTGGTCAATATAAAGTTACATGTCCCATTCATAATACCCTTTATAGACTCTATATGATTTGCACTCAACCCCTCTCTTAAAGCCTTTATAATTGGAATGCCGCCCGCAACACTTGCTTCAAAACCAATAGGTATATCTCCTGCAATATCTTGCAAAGAGTAGCGATGATAGGCTAAAAGTGCTTTGTTGGCGGTTACAACAGCTTTGCCATTTTGCAATGCTTTTTTAACTACTTCAAATGGTCCTTCAACACCACCCATAAGCTCTATAACAACATCTACTTCACTATTTTCTAATACATCGTCCATATTAGTGCTTAGTGGTATGCTAACACCTCTGTCCCTACTAACATCTCTTACAATCCCTACAATAGGAACTATTTTTTTACCGCATCTTGCTTCAATAATATCACTGTTTTGTTCCAAAATATTTGCAACACTTGCTCCAACTGTCCCTACTCCAATAATTCCTACTTTTAACATACTATTTTTCCAAACTATTTTATTTTACTGTCCCCTTTTTACTGAGCAAAGCCCAGCAAAAATTCCTCGCGACTCAAGCACGAAGTAGACTTCTGTAATATTATTTTTCTAAACTTTTCAAATACTTTTTCAAGTTTTTTGCTGCTTGACGAATCCTGTGTTCATTCTCTATAAGAGCAATTCTAACATAGCCTTCTCCGCCTTCTCCAAATCCATTACCAGGACTTACTGCAATTTTTGCCTCTGTTAAAAGCTGCTTTGCAAATCTCATACTGCCTAAATGCTCTGCTACTTCTGGTATCTTTGCCCATATAAACATACTTGCATTTGGTTTATCTATCTTCCATCCTGCATTTTCGAAACTCTCCAAAAGCACATCTCTTCTTTTTTGATATGTATCTATAATCTCATCTACGCAATCTTGAGGACCATCTAGTGCAACCGTAGAAGCCACCTGAATTGGAGTAAACATTCCATAATCAAACCAAGATTTTATCTTTTGAAGAGCATTTATGAGCTTTGGATTTCCAACTATAAAACCAACTCTCCAACCTGCCATAGAGTAGCTTTTTGAAAGAGTATAACTCTCAACTGCTACATCCTTTGCGCCCTCTACTTCAAGAATTGAAGGAGTCTTATAGCCATCAAAAGTCAAATCTGCATAAGCAATATCACTAATGATATAAAATCTCTCTTTTTTAGCATATGCTACTAAGTCCTCATAAAAACTCTTTTGAACTGTCACTGTTGTAGGATTATGAGGAAAATTTACAACTACAAACTTGGGTTTTGGAACAGAATCTGCAAAAGCCTGCTTTAGATTTTTGAAAAATAGCTCTGTATTTAATTCGTACTTTTCATTCCAATCTAGCCCCATCTTATGCACATTTCCGCCCGCAATAATAAAAGCATGAGAGTGTATAGGATAAGCGGGATCTGGTACAACTGCTACATCACCTGGATTTGTAATAGCCTGAACTAAGTGAACATACCCCTCTTTACTGCCCAAAGTTGCAACAGCTTCACGATCTGGGTCAATATCAACTCCATACTTTCTACTATACCACTTACAAATTGCTAACCTAAGTTTATATATACCCTTACTTGCACTATATCCATGAGTTTTATCTTTGTTTGCTGATTCAATTAGTTTATCAATGATATGTTGTGGAGTTCTGCTATCTGGATTGCCCATAGAAAAATCTATGATGTCCTCTCCCGCTCTTCTGGCATTTAATTTTATCTCATTTATCTCTGCAAAAACATAGTTTGGCAGTCTATCTATCGTATTAAACCTTATTTCATCGAACATGCTATTACCTTCCTTTTAGGTATATCGATATACCTCTTTTTATATTATCCAATGTGTACATATCTGCTATTTTTATATATTTTGTATCTTCTGGTATTTTTAACTTTAGTCTATTAGTTGGACTATCTAGTTGATAATCTCTAACGATATGAAGTTTTTCATCAAAAAAGACTATACTTGGATACCATCTGTCTGCAATTTTTGATGCAAAAGAGATACTTCTCATACTAGTAACATCAATCCAATAAGGTTTTATTGGTTTTTTCAGCTTAATAGTCTTGTTAGCTTCCCCTTTAATGGCAGCTACCCTAATAGAGTCGCTATTTATTTTGTAGCTCCATCTGTTTTTAGCACTTCTATCGATGGATTCTAAAAAGCATCCTCTTGCTTGAAGGCTTTTTGAAAGTATTAGTGGATCTACTATATGCTCCGTTGATATTATAATGTCCCATATAAAACCATCTTCATTTTTTACTACTCTTTGTGTTAAAAAGTAATTGTATCCCATTGAAGATAGAGATTCGTTGATAACTCTCATAAAAATCAAAGCGTCACTCTTCGTTGAAAATGAGATATGAAGTTTTTGAGGTCTATCATAAAAAAGTTTCAAAAGACCATTACTCTTTAGTTTTTCTAAAACTTTTATATCGTCTACACTTTTATCCTCATTTAAAAATAGATTCTTATCTTTAAAAAGAATACCAATTAAATTTTTCTGTTTTTTATAGGATTTCTCTCCAATAAAACTCTCTATTTTACCTTCTAAACTAACTGCATGTGCAGACAATATTAAAAAAACAACAAAAACAAAAGCTCTTACCAAGGTTTGCCCTTATTAAGCTCTTTAAACTTATTTAAGCTTATTTCAGTCATATTTGAATCTTTTACCAAAAATCGTATTGGTGCTTGCTTTCTAAACTCTTTTGTCTCATCACCAATTTTAATATCAAAACTACCGTGACCCGTTGTTATAATTTGATCACGAGAGAGATCAATAGAAAAGTTACCTTCACCAAGATATGACCTTCTTTTGTTGTTATCAAGATATATTACACCAATCCACAATGGTAACCTAGGTATCAAAATAGCCTCAGTTTCAAACTTTTTTGTATCTTGTTGTTCTGCTATATTCTTGTTAATTACCTCATCTGTTTTTATTGTACTGTTATCTTCTATACTCTTCTCTATAGCCTGTGTAGTAATATTTTTATCTATATTAACTGCTACATTTCTATCTGTTTTATTATCTTCCATCAGTACTTCTTCTGTACTATTTATATCTTCACTCAAAGGCTCTTCAATCACAACTTTTTCAAGTGAGTTATTCTCTTCTAAAAGTGCGTTTTGAACCTCCTTGACATCTATAGTTTGCTCATAATTTGTCTCTTCATTATTTATATAATTTGCTATATCTATTTTATCTTGAAAAAATGAAAATGAAGTACTAAAAATGGCTCCTAAAATAATAATTAAAACCACAATCAAAAGTTTTTTACTCTTTTTTTCATCATCCACTACAATAAAAAGTCCATCTTCTTCATCTTCTTTTCGATTTTCTATCCAGTACTCTTCAAAGGCTTCACTCCAAGCATCTAAATCTATTTTATACTCTCTTGAAAGTATCTTCACAAAACCACGAGTATTTATATGATTTAATTTATCATACTTCATATCTATCATATATTTGAGATATTTCTGCTCTATATGGGTCTCTTTACTTACCTTACTTAGCCCTATTTCTTCAAGTATTTTAATATTATCCATTAGCAATCCTGTCACATATTACCGCCGTTGCCGCACTTACATTTAGAGAGTCAAATGCTCTCGCCATTTTTATTGATATTATTTTATCTAATTTTTCTTTTACTTTTTTATTTATACCCTTGCCTTCACTGCCCATAACTAAAGCTATTTTTTTATCAAACTTAACTTTTGAAACATTCTCACCATCCATATCAGCACCATAAAGTGTAAAACCTATCTGTTTTAGCTCATTTGCCATATCCAAGGCATTTGGATAGAGTACTACAGGGAGTTCAAAAATTGCCGCACTACTCGAGCGAATTATTGATTCAAGATTTAGAGTCTTTACACCACTTACAATAAGCCCATCTGCTCCAAAAGCATAAGCTGTTCTTGCTATTGCTCCTATGTTTCCAACATCAGTAATCTCATTTAATATCACTAAG
Organism: Sulfurospirillum sp.; assembly: GCA_026987955.1. Taxonomy (GTDB): domain Bacteria; phylum Campylobacterota; class Campylobacteria; order Campylobacterales; family Sulfurospirillaceae; genus Sulfurospirillum_A. The sequence goes on along the minus strand of JALSME010000132.1, from coordinate 10,316 downwards.
AATTTTCCATCTTTAACAGCAGAAAATTCACTATATCTCAACGGCTCAATCTCCGCAATAAAACCTTGATGATTACCCCCACGGGCTAAAGATTGTGCCTTTTGATTATCTACTCTTACGATGGTACTTGTTGCTTTTGCTATAGAAGAAAATAGTTTTTTATCGCAAGTTTTGGACAGATATACAGTTCTAAATCTCTCTGGATAATTATTTAAGACATGAAAAAATAGCTGTTTACCGTATATTATCACAAACTGACCTTTAGTTTTTAGATTATTGTACCCAAAAAGGCTTAAAAAAAAATAGCTCGTTAAATGTCTTTATCTGTTTGCAGTCTATAGTACCACTCTTTTACACTCTCTCCTGTAACTTTAGCCAATAACTTGGCTTTTTGTTTAGGAGGGAGTTTAAGCTCCATGATGTCATCTTTTGTAATGGCATTACCTTTAAAAGTTGTTTCATTATCTATAACTATAACCCACTCACCTTTTAAATTTGCCTCTTTTAATTGATTGTAGACACCTCTACATGTAGAGACAAATCGCCTTTCAAATTTCTTAGTTGCTTCTTTGATAAATATAGCTTTTCTCTCTGGTAATAACTCTGCCAACTCTTGTGCTAGTTTTTCTATACGATGAGGAGATTCGTAGATAATAGTTGGCATAGATGAGTTTTTGATAAACTCTAGCCCAGTATCTCTCTCTTTACCTTTATGTGGTAAAAAACCATAAAAAGTAAATCTCGGATTTAAAAAGCCGCTACTTGCATATGCTAAAAGAGCTGCATTTGCCCCAGGTAGAACTTCGTAAGCGATGTTTTTATCTTGGCAAAACTGTACAAAGTAACTACCAGGGTCACTAACACAAGGCATACCCGCATCACTCAGGTAAGCTATAGTTTCATCAAACATACTCATATCTATATTGTCTAAAACATACTTCTCATTGTGTGAATGAAGTGCTATAAAATTTTCTATGTTAAAGTGTAGATTGTATTTTTCACTTAAAAGTGAAAGAAGTTTTTTTGTAACTCTTGTGTCTTCACAAAAGAGGGTGTGACATTCACAAAGAAGTTTCAAACTTCTTTGTGAAATATCATCAAGATTTCCTATAGGTGTAGGAATAAAGTAAACCAAGATGGCTACTAGACTATTTTAAGTTATACTTTTTGTTAAACTTCTCAACTCTACCAGCAGCATCAACAATCTTCTCACTACCTGTGAAGAATGGGTGACACTCACTACAGATGTCTATTTTCATCTCTGCTTTGTTTGACATAGTCTCAAAACTATTGCCACAAGCACAACTTACTTTGCATTCTACATATTCTGGATGTATATCTTTTTTCATTTTGTTTTCCTAAAAATTATTATTATCCTCTTGTATACCCGTAGCCTAAATAAAGAGGGAATTGGGATTATACCTGAAATAGACTTTAAAAATGATTAAGGACACCTCTATAGTATAATTTTCCCACAAATTCCTACTACTGCCGTTTCACTTCTTAAAATATTTGGAGACTTAAGTCCAAAAATATCTCTACTTTTAAAAAGATCTCTCTCTTTTTGACTAAATCCACCCTCTGGTCCGACCAAAAAACTATCTATTTTATCTTCATTTTCTAAATATCTTTCACTAAAGTCTATAACTACACTTTTTGAGTAAATTCTCAAAAACTCTTTAACACTTTTTATGATTTCAAACTCCATCAAATTTGATCGGCCAGACTGTTCGCAAGAGTTTATTAGAATTCTTTTTATCCTTTTTTCATCAATAACATAGTTTTTTTGTGAAAAATCAGAGTATACAAAACTAATCTTTTGAACTCCCATCTCATTGAGCATAGCTATATGTTTTTCAACTATCTTAGGATCAACCACACACCATCCAACATGAATCTTAGATGTAGAGCTTTCTTTTAGATTTTCAAAACTTTTTAAAGCTAAAATAGCCTCTTTTTTATCTATACTCTCTATTTTATATAAGTATATTTTTCTATCTTTAAGATTACAAAAGTTTAGTTCAGCTCCAACAACAACTCTTCTAACTTTAAAAATATGAGAGTACTCTTTAGTGCTTAGAACTAAACTCTCATCTCCTGCAAACTCACAATAGTTAAATTGCATACACCAGACCCATCGTAGCAACAATTAAAACGATGTCAATAATATATTTTTTCTTTGCAAATGCTCTGTACTCTTCTGCTGATCCATATTTGTACTTCTTAAAAAGTTTCATACTCATTACGAATATAAATGTCCAAACAGCAATCATAAGGTAAACTCCATGAGTCATATGAAGTTGATTTATGCCTAAAACTATGATGCCCGTAAAAGCAACTGCTGCGAAAAGACCATAGTAAATGGGATTTACTCTTTTTACTTTTTGTGAAAAATTTTCACTTGTAAACACAAAATATAGATTTATAAGAGCAACTAAAAGCATGCCCCCTATAAAATACTGATGATACTTGATAGATGTTGTAACTAATTCTTCCATTAAAAAGGTCCTTATAAATATTTTGATAGAATTGTACATGATTAATTATGAAGAAGCACTAAATATTTTAAAAATAGAGTTAAAAAGTCTAACAAAGACTAAAGTAATGCCACTGCTAGACTCTGTAAAACATGTATCAGCTCAAAATATTTATGCAACTCTGTCTCTACCTACCCAAAATATTTCTCTTAAAGATGGATATGCATATATTGATGATACAAACTATGAGGTTGCTACTGGTGAGATTCTAAAGCCTCATACAAAATATGTAATTCCTTACGAAGAAGATCACAAAAATGCTCACTATATGTACAACATAAAACAAAGCGGTGAAGATATACAAAAAGATGAGCTTCTTATCTCATGTGGTGAGCTCATAACTGCTTATGGCATAACATCTTTAGCATCTCAGGGTGTTAAAAGTATCAAAGTTTTTAAAAAACCAATTGTAAGTATATTAAGTATTGGGGATAATCTATGCCCTATTCAAAAAAAGATAAAAAGTGGCGAAGTTTACAATACAAATGCCCTCTCTTTAGCTGCTCGCATACTTGAGGTTGGAGCAAAAATCAACAAAGTATGGCAAGTTAAAAATGAAAAAAATGCTATAAAAGAGCATATAGAAGAGCTTTCTAAACAGAGTGATTTTATCATTACAACAGGAGCTATGAGTAGGCATGATGCTATGAGCCAACTTATCTATGAGGACGAATTTGAAATTTTATTTCATAAGGTGCAAATATCACCAGCTATGCCTACAGCCTTTACAACATACAGACAAATACCTCTACTTCACTTGACAGGACTTCCTCTCTCCTCACTACTTGGGTTTGAGCTTTTAGGTGTTTTTGCAATAAAAAAAATAAAAAATGAGCTTATTGCAAAAAAATTGAGCCTATATGTAAAAAATCAAAAAGAGTTCACATGCAAAGAGAGCTGCACAAGTGCAATACCAGGTTTTTTTAATGGGCATAGCTTTAAAAGTGCTCCATCATTTGGAGCGGGTATGCTAAATGTTCTTGCAAAGTGCAATGGATATGCTCTTATAAAAAACAAATCATCTGTAAAAACAGATGAATTAATAGAGTTTTTTAGTTTTTAAACTTACTTATATACTCTGCAAGGACTGGTATATCTTCTTTATTGAGCTTAGATATTGTTTTTTTCATTATGCTATTAACTCTACTTTGCGTATAGTTACCATCATAAATGGCTTTGATAATGAGTTCCAGTTCAAGTTTATTTCTACCTGCTAATACTCCATTTGTTTTTTCATATGGAACATGTCTTCCATCCACTCCATGACAACCTTTACATGTCTTATAAAGTATCTTGCCTTCATTTGCTGCAAATACACCACTAACTAAAACACATAATGTCACAAAAAATGATAAAAATTTCATATATACCCATCCTAAATTAAACTAACTCACAACAGCGTCTCTATTTTATCCGCCAGTCTCATAAAATGCTCTATCTGAAGTCTCGTTTTCTTCATCAGAACTCCACTTGTTTTTTTCTGGTTTATTTCTTAAAACCTCTTTTAGTACTTCTGCTGCTCCTGCAACATCACCTGCTTTAACTGCTTTTTTAATACTTAAAGCCTCTTCAAAATATAAACAAGGGATTAAAACCCCCTCTGCAGTTAGCCTAATTCTATTACAATCCTCACAAAAATCATGAGCATGAGGATTAATAATACCAAATCTATACCCATCATCAAATTCATACATTTTTGATGGGCTTGCTCCCTCTCGCTTTACCTCTGTAAAATTATATTTTGTGGCAATCTTCTGTTTTACTTCCTCTTCGCTAAGTCCCTCAAGTTTGTCGTTTGCATGCTTGTTTTCCATATACTCGATAAACCTTATAGGCATATTACGCTCTTTGCAATACTCTAAAACTTCTATAATCTCATCTGCATTTATTCCCTTAAGTGGGACATTATTTATCTTTACACCAAGCCCGATTTCTTGTGCTTTAGCAATACCCTCTTTTACCTTTTTGAGTACATCTTTTCCTGAAATCTTAGCTGCTACGTCATCCTTTAGAGTATCTAATGAGACATTGATTCTTTTCAAACCAGCATCTTTTAAGTCTTGAGCAACACCGGCTAAAAGATAACCATTTGTTGTAAGAGCGATATCAAGTCCACTCTTATAATCGTTAATCATCTTTATAAACTTATCTAGCCCTGTTCTAAGAAGTGGCTCTCCACCAGTGATACGGATTTTATCTATCCCTTCATCTATGCCTACTTTTATAAACAAGAACAACTCTTCAAACGAGAGTAAATTCTCTTTTGGCACCCAAGAAAAAGGCTTCTCTGGCATACAATATTGACATCTAAAATTACATCTTTCTGTTACTGAAACTCTCAAATAATTTACTTTTCTACCATGTCCATCTATCAACACTATTTTTCCTTATTTATTATCTTGGCATATTATAGCGACTTTAAAGTAAATATAAAACTCATTAAGATAAAATAGCTCATTGAGCTTTTAAACACATGGAGGAAATAATGGCACAACCGTTACCTACTAGCAGAGAGACTACTGTTCAGCAAGATGACTTTTTAGTCTCTAAGACTGATACAAAAGGAAGAATTACTTATGCAAATCCATCTTTTATCAAGATGACGGGTTTTAGTGAAGCTGAGCTACTTGGTAAACCTCACAACATTGTAAGGCATCCTGCAATGCCCAAAATAATTTTTAAACTTTTATGGGAAGAGATTTTAAACAAAAGAGAGATATTTGCTTATGTTCAAAACATGAGTAAAGATGGTGGTTTTTACTGGGTTTATGCAAATGTAACCCCATCTTTTGATGTTAGGGGTAGTGTTATAGGTTACTACTCAGTAAGAAGAAAACCCAATCCAAAAGCACTTGAAATCATAAAACCTCTTTATGAAAAACTGCTCTCAATAGAAAAATCAAGTGGTATTGAAGCATCATCTAAGTATTTAGATGAACTATTAAAAGAAAAGGGAGTAAGTTATGATGAATTTTCAAACAATATTCAAAGACTATAAGCCACAAGTTACACTTGGAGTTACACTATTAGCTGTAGGTATGTACCAGTTGATAAATGGCGATTTCTCTACTGGCTCTGCACTTCTTTTAGGTGCAGTTGGAGGCTCGTTTTTTAGTGGTAAAAAAACACTAAATGTAAGCACTGAAACATTTGAGCGCCTCTTGCAAGTGACAGCGGAGGCAAAGAGTGGAAACCTAGAGCCAAGAATTGTAAATATTGATATAAACACTCCTTTAGGAAAAGTCGCTAACAATGTCAATGAGCTTTTAGATCAAGTTGAAGCACTCCAAAGAGAGACAAGAACATCGATAAAAAAAGCTGAAGAGGGCAAAAGCTACAGAAACATATTTGATGGTGGTTTTAGAGGTATCTTTAAAAACAATGCAAAACACATTTCTGAAGGTGTAAATGGCATCATACAGGGTCAAAAAGGCAAAGCAAAAGGTGTTCTAGCCAACAAGTTTGATGGGCTTGGAAATGGTATACAAGGTATCGCCGATGTTCAGCAAGATCTTAGTAGTGGTATTGATGCTATGGGACAAATCTCAGAGACTTCAGCAAGAACAGCTGAAAAATCAAATAAGAGCTTAGAGAGTATAAATCAAGTCTCACAAGAACTCACAGAGATGTTAGAGCTTATCAACAACTCAACAGAGGCGATTAACTCACTAACAGAGAGAACTTCCGAAATATCTTCAATAGTTTCTCTTATAAAAGATATTGCAGACCAGACAAATCTACTTGCACTAAATGCTGCGATTGAGGCTGCTCGTGCAGGTGAGCATGGTAGAGGTTTTGCCGTAGTTGCTGAAGAGGTAAAAAAACTAGCAGAGAGAACAGGTAAAGCAACACAAGAGATAAGCATAACAATACAAACACTACAACAAGAGACGACAGGTATACAAGCAAACTCTGAGCGTATAGATTCTATTGCTAATACATCAGGGGAGAGTGTAAAAGAGTTCCAAGAGCTCCTAGATGCATTTAATACAGATGCAAATCTAACTGCAGAGATATCCCGTAAGCTAGAAAATCGTATTTTTGTCACTCTTGTAAAGATTGATCATATCATATATAAGACAAAATCTTACTCTTCTGTGCTAAACGAAAGAATAAAGGATCATTTCCCAACAACAGATGAGTGTAGACTTGGAAAGTGGTACTCAAATGGAGCAGGTAAAGATAGATTTGGATGCCATAAGTCTTACCCTCTTATAGACGCACCACACAAAGTTGTACATCAAGCAGTCCATGACAACATGGAAATAGTAGCAGAGGGTGGTGGTTTTAGAGCACACGAAGTTGAGCCAATTGTTGAAAACTTCAAGCGTATGGAAGAAGCGAGCAGTAAACTATTTGCTCTACTAAATGAGATAACAAAAGAGGATGCTAACTGCTCTTAAGATACATACTTTTATCTTGGATTATATAAAATATAATCCAAGACTATTTTAAGTTAGCAAGCTTTAAAACTAAATCAACTTCACCAATTCCAATGCGTAGATCTTTTGCTATTACTGCTTCACTTTTCCCTTGAGAATACTGTGCAATAATAAGCTTTTCATTTGAAACCGTTGTATTTTTTGGTGAATAGTTGATTTCTACTCTCTTCTCTTCCATCTTATCAATTCTCTCTATCTGTTCATCTTGAAAACTTTGCATTACATTTTCTATCTCTCTCATAGACTCAATTAGAGGGTAAACACTTTGTTGCACATGCTCTTTTACTCTACCTTCTAGTGTCTCTTCCATCTCATCCATAAATTTATCTCTATTTTTGGCAAGCTGAAGTATCTCTTTTCTAAGCATATGATTTTGTTGAGATAAATTCTCAATACTCTGTTCATACCTTAAAAGTTTTTTAGATGTCTCGCCATCTTTAATACTCATCATAATCATAATAATAACAACTAAAGCTATAACTCCAATCAACCCAATAAGTTCTACACTAATTTCCATCTTTTTTTGCCTTCATTTCTCGTATCATAACTCTCTCTCTTGCAACTACATAAGCATTCCAATCTGTTTCATCTCGCTCATGTAGAAGTAAAATCTTAGCCTCAGTTTTGCTTATTGCTCTAAAATATATAGGGACTTGCCTTTTAGGGAAAAAAGGCATCTCGATGCGTCCATAGTACTTTTTTGAATCTTCAAAAACTCCATCTTTTAGCTTGATATGCTCATAGTTAATCCCCTCTATATCAGCTCTACATGTAAGCTCTAAAAGAGTTTGCTTTTCACCCCTTATAAAAGCATTCATCTCGTCTATCTTTCTGTGAAGTTCAACGATCAATGTAAGTAAAACTTGATCACTCTCGTCAGTGTTACCCCTAGCCTTTGCAAGTCTTAGCCACTCGCCTATGCTATCATCATCGGTTGAGCTTAGAGAGTCATACTCTCGTTTAAACTCTTCAGAATTTTTATCTATATCAAACTCAAGTTTAAGAGGTGCGTTTATGTATCTCATTGTTACAGCCTATCTATTAAAATTAAAACAAAAAACATTATGCCTAAGTATCCATTGAGTGTAAAAAATGCACGATCTATTTTGCTAAAGTCTTTGATAACTATCTTATGTTCCATAAACAAAATAACAGCACTAAAGAGTACCCCTAAATATGCCCAAAAACCTAGCTGTGCATCTACAACAAACAGCAACCAAAACAGAACTGTCAATGCATGAAAAAGTCGAGATATGAAAAAAGTCGCATCTTTTCCATAAACAGATGGAATTGAGAAGAGTCCTTTGCTTTTATCATACTCCATATCTTGTAAAGAGTAAAGCAGATCAAACCCAGCAACCCAAAACATAACTCCCAATGCAAGCAATATAGACCACATAGTAATACTCTGACTTACCGCTACTACCCCAGCAATAGGAGCAAGTCCCAAAGAGACCCCTAAAACCAAGTGAGCATACGAAGAAAACCGTTTAAAGATAGAGTACCCAGCCAAAATAACAAGTATCGGAAAACTAAGCCAAAAAGCAAGAATATTAATAGTATATGCAACTACTATAAATACTAAAGCATTTAAAACTATAAAAATCTGCATATTTTTAGTTCCGACTCTACCATCTACACTTGGTCTGTTCGCTGTTCTTGGGTTGTGTTTGTCTATATCACGATCTGCATATCTGTTAAAACTCATGGCAAAATTTCTTGCACTAACAGCCGCTATTACTCCTAATACTAAAAGTTCCCAGCCAAACCAAGATGTACCATTAAGCTGCTTTGAAGAGACTATCATAGCAATAAATATAAATGGCAAAGAAAATATAGAGTGCTTAAACATAATAAGCTCATTTATATCTTTTAAAATTTTTAAAAACTGCTGCAAATTCTACCTTAGTGATTTATTTGGTATAATTGTAGCAAAATATGATTTAAAGGTATATTTTGAGAGAAATAGCAATACTAGGACCAACAGCATCTGGTAAAACAGGGCTAAGCATAGATCTTGCAAAAAAACTAAATGCAAACATACTTTCTCTTGACTCTCTTAGTATATACAAAGAGATTGATATAGCCTCAGCAAAACCGACACCTCAAGAGAGAGATGGTATCAAACACTTTGGCATAGATGCTCTACATGTAGATGATGATTTTAATGTTACCGTATTTTTTGAACTCTACAAAGAGGCAAAAAAAGCAAGTCAAGAAGAAGGCAAAAACCTCATTATCGTAGGCGGTACAGGTTTTTATCTTAAATCAATGATAGATGGCATCAGTCCAAAACCACAGATAGACCAGATTACAAAGCACAAAGTAAAACACAACCTTGCCATAGGCTATGAACTCATCAAGGAGTTTGATGATGTTTATGCGAGTGCTATTAGCAAAAATGACTCCTATCGCATAGAAAAATGGCTAGAAATCTACTTTCAAACAGGCATCATACCAAGTCAGTATTTTGAACAGAACAAAAGAGAGCCCATCATAAAAGATATTGAAATTTATGAGATAAAAGTTCAAAAAGAGACCTTACTTGAAAGAATAAACCTTAGAACTCAAAATATGCTTGATGATGGCCTTATAGATGAAGTTTTCTACCTAGAAAAAAAATACACAAGAGCTCCAAACCCCATGAAGGCTATAGGTATTATTGAAACACTTAGTTTTCTAGATGGTTATTTAAGTAAAAAAGAGCTAAAAGAGAAGATTATAACCAATACAGCAAGACTAGCAAAAAGACAAAAAACATTCAATAACTCTCAATTTGCTGCTCATATACATGAAACTAAAGTAAAATTAAAAAATATAATATTATAAATGTTTTAAACTTATATTATAATTTAAGTTTACTTTTACTAGAATTAGATTAAATTTATTTTACAAAGGGGATTTTATGAAGTTGTTCAAAGTTTTGTTACTTATGGTTGTTGCACTTTCGTTATCGTTAAATGCTGCGAATGTAAGTGCTGCTGATAAGGTGCTCAAAAAAGAGCTAATGGGTAAATGGAAAGCATATGCTAAGGCTTCACAAAAAGAGGCACAAGGCATAACAGCACAAGAGCTAGACAAGTGGATGAAAGATGATAAAGATTTTGTCCTAGTAGATGTAAGAGAGCCTAAAGAAGTTGCAGCAGGAGCTATTATGGCTCTTGATTGGAAAGCAATACCTAGAGGTATGGTTGCTCCAATGGTAGGAAAAGCTCTAGCATTAAAGCCCTCTCAAACTGTTGTGATCTATTGTAAACTTGGTTCTAGAAGTGCAATGGTTGTAAATGAGTTAAAAAAAGTTTATGGCTTTAAAAATATATACTACTTAAAAGGTGGT
>JALSME010000131.1 GCA_026987955.1 Sulfurospirillum sp. | reverse complement strand
AAAAGGTGGTTGTGCTTCAACTCTACTGTATACTTTTATATTAAAGGCAACTATAAAATATTTATAATAGTTTTAAATTCTGCTCACAAATATCTTTCCACGAACTATCTACATTTATATTTTTACACTTTGTAAAGTACTCTTTTGCTTTACTATTTTGATTTAATTTCATGCTAAGTTCACCTGCACTGTAATAGGCTCTTATTTTCTGCTCTAGTGAGATTTCTTTGCCAATTAGCTCTTCTGCTATAGTTAAAGCATCTTTTACTCTATTTAGTCTCTGAAGGGCACCTATAAGACTAAGTTCAACTTCTGGAGTATAAGCATTGGCTTTGTACTTTTTTTGTAGTGCTATTATTTTGTTTGCGTACTCTACTAATAGCAAATCATTTCTATCATCTTTTGCTCTTTTTATAATTTCAATAAAAACATCAGCATTTTTTAAATCATTTGGTGCCAATTTATCTATGTATTTTGCAATTTCTATGGCTTTTTCAAATTTAGCTAGTTTTATATACGAAAAAAATATCATCTGTAGAGTATCTCTGCTAGGGTTTTCTTTTATAGATTTGGAAATTTTTAAAATATCATCTCCAACTTTTTCTACCTTTTTATATTTATTAAGTCTATAAAGAGCTAAAATATAATTCTCTAGCCAAATTTTTCTGTTTTTCAAACTTCCAATCTTTATATACTGTTCGCTTAATTCTTTTGCTTTTGCATATCTAGAAGTTCTTATAAGACAGTTAAATGTTAAATCTTTATCAAACTTATTTAACTCAAGAGAATACTTTTCAATAAAACCTACTGCACTATCACAATCTGAATTTTTCAAAGAGATTTTAGTAAGTGCACTTGCTGCTTGTATGATCTCTTTTACTGTGGAGTTGTTATCACTTGCATATTCCAAAGATTTTTGCATTTTCAGAACATCTGCATACCTTTTTTGAGACAACAAAAGTTTTGCTTTCTCTAAAACTGCTCTATCTCCTATTTTGTTATTATATTTTTTTATAAGCTCATCATAATACTTAGCTAGTTTCGTTGTATTTGTTTCTTTCAGTTCAAAAAATAGTTCATCTAAAGCTGCTTGAACTTCCTCCCTATAGTTACCATACTTATACTCTTTTAGATACTTCTCAAGCATATTATACGCTTCTTCTACATCATTTGCCTTTGCATGCCAAATTCCACTATCTTTTAAAACATCTTCCCTAATCTCATTTCGCTTTTTCATTCCACCTAAAATAACATCTGCTACTTTTGCAGCTGTATTATAAAGTCCATTTAAAGCTAACTTTTTAGCAAGCTTGTAAGACTCTTTTTTATCTTTTAGAAGATACTCTTTATTGGCATCTAAAACTTTTAAAAGATAGATTTTTGCCTCTTTATTTTTTCCTCTGTTTATCTCTTTATCACTTAGTCTTATGGCTGCCTCTGATGCTATGTCTAAATCTTTAGCAGAGTAGAGAACATCTAAATACAGTTTTATAGCTTTATCTTTTTTTCTACTATTGTATAGTGAATCTGCAAATACCAAAATGGCTTTTTTTGTAAATGAACTATTTTCATGTTCACTTATAAGTATATCCAAAAAGTAGTTGGCATCTGATTTAAACCCCATTTTTAAATATGCCTTAGCAATAAGCATTAGAACTTCAGGTATGTTGCTATCTGATGGAAATGCCTTAATCCAAGCTTTTCCCTCACTTACTATCTCATTTCTATCATAACTATTTGCAATACGAGCAATATTTTCATCAAGCCCTATGTTTAATGCTCTAAGTCTATATAACAAAAATTCACTCTTAAAAATTGTATTTGGATACTTTCCTACTGTATCTTTGCTATCTTCTATAACATCTAAATATTTCTTGTTTTTATACTTTCTTTTTAAGTCTAAATATAGCCCTATGTCTTTACTCTGAACATACGATATAGGAGCACCATTGAGATCTAATGCACCAATAGATGGCTTCAAGTTTTTTGAAAAAATTACTGGAAAATTTATACTCTCACTAATTGGATCACTAGGATATAACGGCTTTTCGTATAAAAATATACTCCAGTGGTTGACAAGTTTTTTAACATTGTTTGAGCTTACTTCCTTGCTTTTATATAAAGGTGTCTGTACTTTTAATATGTGTGATTTTACTTTTGGCGTAATTCGAATATAAAATTCTTTCTCTTTTTCTAAAAAATCAATATCTACTAAAGGCATTTTTTTTGCATCAATTGGTGTTTTTACGATTTTATTAAATTTACACAGATATACCTCTTTGTCCAAATCTTGTGGTAAAGTTTGACAGTTAACTAGCTCACTATCTTCAATATGAAGAACAGCATAGGGCTTGCCACTTGCCTTTGCACTATTTAAGACTATCGTAAGGCTAAAAAGCTGTGTTGTAAAAAATATTAAAAGTAGTAGTTTAATTTTCATAAAAGCATTATATCAAAAAAGGGATAGCATATGCCACCCCTATAGATGATACTAAAAGCCACTAAGTGTTACATAATTAGTAATTATATTTAAAAGTGGCTCTACAAGAACAATTGAGATTGAAGTAACAAATACAGCAAATCCTAAAATCACTTTTAGAACCGTTGACATATTGCTGCTATATATATTTTCATCATCACTAACAGGATCTTTTAAAAACATATAGACAATAAGTTTCATATAGTAATAGACCGCCATAGCACTATTGAGTGCCATAATAACAGCTAAAGCTATATGTCCACTGTTTACCGCTGCACTCATCAAATAAAGCTTTCCCCAAAATACTGAAAATGGAGGCATGCCAGCTAATGCAAACATAAATATGCCCATAATTACTGCATTTGTAGGAGATACTTTTATCATTCCTGAGAACTTTACAAATGGATGCTGATATCTATTGTCCCAAAGATTTTGTCTATGTCTTGTTGCCCAAAGCATTGTAAATGCACCAAGATTTGCAAACATAAATAGTATCCAGTAGAGGAAAAGACCTGCATTTGCTTCTGTTGTTCCTATTAAGATTGCAGCCATTACAAAACCTGCATGTGCTATTGAACTAAATGCCAACATACGCTTTACATCTTCTTGAACAAGTGCTACGATATTACCAAATGTCATAGTCATAATAACTGCAACATAAAGTATGTTTTCAAGCCAAACAACTCCTGAGTCTATAAGCATCTCAAAAAGTCTCATAGCTACTACAAACCCAGCTATTTTTGGAACTATTGACATATAACCAGCAAGTGCAGCTGAACTTCCTTCGTAAACATCTGGTGTCCATGTATGAAATGGGACCATAGAGAGTTTAAAACCAAGTGCACCTAACATAAACACAGTTGCAGCAAGTACTCCAACAAGCGGTTCAAATCCTCTTGCGTTTAGTACTAGTGCAATTTGATGAATTTCAACGCTCCCTGTAAGTGCATAAAATATCATTGCACTCATAGTATAAAATCCGGCTGCGAGTGCTCCCATTGTAAAGTATTTGATAGCTGCTTCATGTGCTTTTGCACGGTTGTGCATTGCTATCATAGTATATAGTGCAAGAGAAGCTGTCTCAAGCCCTATAAAAATCATGATAAGATTGTCACTTGAAACCATAAACTGAAAGCCTGCAATCATAAACAAAAAGAGTGCATAAAACTCTGCCATTGCAAACTCTTGAAAACGACGACCACCAAGTGCAAGGAGTACAAATAGTGCAGATGTTACTAAAATTATCATTTGTGAAATCATAGCTATTCCATCTGATAAAATCACATCAAAAAAAGCTCTATCTTCTCCGTTAAACCCAATAACAGCTCCAAGTGAAAGAATTATAAACAACACTGTCAAAACTGTAAAAAAACTCTTTTGTAAATTCTTTGCTGCAAGATCAATAACTATGATACTCAAGGCTCCAAAAACAGTAATCGCCATTGGTAGAAGTGAAGTCACATTTAGTGCTACTAAATCTATGCTTATAGGTTCTAACATTATTCACCCCCTCTTATAGAGTTTACTTTGATAATAAACTCTTTATTTTCAGGTAAAACTGATTTTTTTTGCATTAGAACTATCATCTTTTTAACACTTGTATCGATTGGATCTAAAATTGGTTTTGGATAAATACCCAAGATTACCACTAGTGCAACAAGAGGAATCATAGCTGCTAATTCTCTTCCATTTATATCTTTTAAGCCTCTATTTTTGTCATTTGTTATCTCTCCAAAGAATGATCTTTTATAAAGAGTTAGCATATAAACAGCTCCCAAAATAATCCCTGTACCTGCAAAAAGTGTCATAATCCAATTGACTTTATAAAAGCCCATCAAAGAAAGAAACTCCCCAACAAACCCAACTGTCAATGGAAGTCCTACTGATGCCATTAGCATAATGCCATATATAGTTGCAAATGTTGGCATTGAGATAGCAAGACCTCCAAATTCGCTCATGAGTTTTGTATGCCTTCTATCATATATCATACCAACCAACATAAAAAGTCCACCACTTACAATACCATGACTTATCATAAGGAAGATAGACCCTGTAATACCTTCTGCATTTATTGCAAATATACCAAGTATGATAATTCCCATATGAGATATGGAACTATATGCAATAACCTGCTTCATATCTTTTTGTGCATATGCTACCATCGCAGTATAAATAACCATAACAATTGCTACAATTGCAATTGGGATTAAAAAGTAAATAGTAGCATCAGGAAAAAGTGGAAGAAGAAATCTAACCATTCCATATGTTCCCATTTTTAGAAGAACTGCAGCAAGAATTACAGAGCCAACTGTTGGTGCTTGTCCATGAGCATAAGGTAACCATGTATGGAAAGGAAACATAGGTACTTTGATTGCAAATGCCAAGAAAAATGCTCCAAATAACCAAAATTGAGTACTAATAGGAAGTATAAGTAACTCCCAATCTGGAATTGAAAAACTCCATACTCCTGTTGTTGCATGGTAAATATAGCCCATATACAAGATTCCAACTAGCATTAAAACTGAACCTGCAAATGTATATAGAAAAAACTTAATTGCTGCATATATTCTTCTATCACTTCCCCAAGCTCCAATGATATAAAGCATAGGAACAAGTGAAAACTCCCAAAATAGATAGAATAAAATGACATCTAAACTCAAAAATACCCCAACCATTGTCATTTCAAGGTATAAAATAGAAATTATAAGATTTTTGGCATCTTTTTCTATATTTAATCCAATAAGTGCAACCATTGTCATAAAGGTACTAAGTATTACAAGAAATAGTGAGATTCCATCAACACCTACATGATAACTAACTCCAAAACTAGATATCAAAGTTGCATGTTCAACAAACTGAAAACCTGCTTCATTTCCATCAAAGGCAATCCAAAGAGCAATTGTAATAGTAAACTCTATAAATGCTACGGTTATACCGTATGCTCTAATACTCTCTTTATTTACTAAAAAACCAAAAATTCCTGCTATTAGTGGAAAAAATATTATTAATGATAAGATATGATCCATTTTCTTCTCCTATACCATCGGTCTATAAAAAATTGCTAATGCTAGAAGTATAATAATACCTGCTACCATCCATCTTAGCATAGATGAAAGGTTTCCACTTTGCATCTTTCTTGCTTTCTCGCCTGTGCCATATATAGCCCCTGCAATCATATCTACTGTTTTATCCACTATCATATTATCAATATTTAGCCATAAAAACTTAGAAAAAGATGTAAATGGTTTCATAATTCCATCTTTATAAAGTTTTGGTATATAGTACTGATTAATCAAAAGTTTATAAACTCCCCACTCTTCAATCTTCTCACTAAATCCACCTCTTTTATACTTATATACTGCAAACGCTATACCGCTAATTGCAACTGCAGAAGTTGCAAATATGAGAATTAATGCTATACTATGATCGAGTGTAAACTCATAGTTAACTAAAAGCTGTGTTGTAAACTCATGAAATGATTGCTCAAAAAATCCAGCAACAATTGCCAAGAGTGCAAGCGGTGTCAGTGCATAAATCACAAATGGTTTTGCTTCATGCGGATTAAATCCCAACTTTTTATGAACTTTTTCTCCAAAGAAAACTAACATTACTAAACGGAAGCTATAAAATGCTGTCATACCAGCTCCAATAAATAAAGCAAACCATAAGAAGTATGAGCCATTATTAAATGCTACTTCTAAAATTTTGTCTTTACTAAAAAATCCAGCTAGAGGATAGATTCCTGCCAATGCTACTGAGGCGATACTCATCAAAATTGCAGTTGGCTTCATTGCACTATACAATCCACCCATTTTTTTAATATCAAGCTCATCATCCATAGCATGCATAACATTACCAGCTCCTAAGAAAAGAAGTGATTTAAAAAATGCATGTGTCATTAGATGAAAGAGTGCAATCCAGTAAGCTCCAAGTCCAGCTGCAACAAACATATAACCAAGCTGCGAAAGAGTTGAATAGGCTATTATTCTCTTTAGGTCTCTGTTAACTAGTGCCATTGAAGCAGCAAAGACTGCAACAAATGCTCCTAAACTTGCAATAAAAAGTCCAACATCAGGAATAAGAGTATAAATCTCACCCGCACGAACTATCAAGTAAACACCAGCGGTTACCATAGTTGCTGCATGAATCAGTGCTGAAACAGGAGTTGGTCCCTCCATGGCATCGGCTAGCCATGTATGGAGTGGAAACTGTGCTGACTTTCCCATAGCTCCAATAAAAAGGAAAATTCCTATCCAAGTTACCACATTGATATCAAGATTAACAATCTGGGCAAAAACAATATCATATTGAAGTGAACCTATGTTCCAATAGATTAAAAATAGTCCCATAAGCATACCAAGGTCAGCTATACGGTTCATGATAAACGCTTCATTAGCTGCCCAAGATGCACTATGCTTTTTATACCAAAATCCAATTAGTCCCCAAGAGCAAAGTCCAACACCTTCCCATCCAATAAACAGACCAACAAAGTTATCACTCATGACAAGTATCATCATAGAAAAAACAAATGCGGAAAGCCAAGAGAAGAATCTATTGAAACTTTCATCGTGATCCATATAGCCTATTGAATATATGTGTACCACCGTAGAAACTAAAGTAACAGTAACCATCATAATCACTGAAACTTGATCTACTACAAAACCAAATGGAATTGATAAGTTACCAGCACTAATCCAGTCCATAAGTTTTACATGCACAATCTGGTCTTCATCTACATAATTTAAGAGAATCATAGAACTAATAAAAGAGATAAAAATCAGTGTAGAAGTAAATATACCCACACAGATTTTTTTAGGCATCTGTGCAAATAATGCTGTGATTAATGATCCTACGATTGGTGCAAAAAGTGCTATATATAAGTATGTTTCCATGCACTTACCCTTTCATCATTGATAAAGAGTCGAGATCAGTTGAGCCAGTTTTTTTGTACCAAAGAACTAACAGACCAAGACCTACAGCTATCTCACTAGCTGCTACTGCTATTATAAAAAATGCAAACATTTGACCACTTAAATCACCATAGTAGTGACCAATTGCTACAAAGCCAATATTGACCGCATTTAAAAGTATTTCTGTAGAAAAGAAAAGCATCAAAAGATTTTTTCTCTTCATTACACCAACAAGTCCTATGGCAAAAAGAATTGCTGAGAGAACCAAATAATGAGTTAATCCTATCATATTATCTCTCCTTTCTCTTCATAATTATCCTCTTCAGTAAGATTCATCTCCATCCTTTTACTAACAAGTAAAATTCCTGATATCATTGCAACTAAAAGCATAACTGCTGCTAACTCAAATGGTATTAGATACTTTGTAAATAGTACTAATCCAACCATTTGTGTATTTCCAACTCCCTCAACCATCGAAGGGTAAATGGCCTCAATATTTGCAGAAAACAGAGGTGCACTCATAATTATAACGATAAGAACTGCTGAAAGAACAGATAATGTGTATAATATTTTTTTGTATTGAATATTCTCTTTCACATCTCTTGTGGTATCAAAAAACATCATACCAAAAGCATATAGTGCCATAACAGCACCAGAGTAAACCACAATCTGGACAACTCCAAGGAATTCTGCTCCTAAAAGAAAGAAGAATCCGGAGATAAAAATCATCCCACCTGCCAATGCACTCATTGCATAGAGTGCATTTTTACTTAAAACTACAATTCCAAACATCAAAATGGTCAAAATTGAAAATGTATAAAATGCTATAACTTCAAACATAGTAACCTCAATACGCTAGTGGTGTTTTTTTAACAAAAGAGTCTGCATCATCACTTAATGCACCAAAACCTGGAAACTCTTTTTGTTTGTTGGCCTTAAATTCATCTAAAGGCGTTAACATATCTTCTTTTAACCCAAAATGCGCTCTTTGTTCACTTGCATTTTCATAATCACCACTATGAACGATAGCAAGTTCTGGACAAACTTCTGCACAATACCCACAAAATATACATCTTCCAAAGTTAATTGTATACTGAGAAACCTCTTTTCGTGAGTTCTCATCAAGTTTTGTTTCCATTCTAATACAGTTAGCTATACATATCTTTTCGCAAAGACCACAACCAATACATCTTTCACTTCCGCTCTCTTGGAGCTTTAATAACTTGTGAATTGCCCTATAGCGTGGTGCCATTTCTATCTTCTCTTGAGGATATGAGATTGTATGAGAATTACCTTTTCTTAGCATCTCTACTAAAACTATTTTCAGTCCTACAAAGAGCTCTCCCTTTATTGCACGACTAAATCCTCTTTTAAAATACTCCCATCCACTCTTAGGTGTTGGTTCTGCATTATAAAATATATATCCAGGAGATGCATCTCTTTTACTAAATTGTTCTAAACTCATTATGTCCCCTTATATAAGCACTATGCCAGTGATAAGAATATTGATAAGTGCCATAGGCATCAATATCTTCCAGCAAAGCCACATCATCTGATCTGGTCTCACATGAGGCCAAGCCGCTCTTACCCACAAAAATAAAAATATGAAAGCAGATATCTTAATCAATATCATAATCGCTCCTGGTATAATCCAAAAAGAGTTATAACCTCCAAGAAAAATTATGCTTACTAAGAATGATATTGTAATCATATTTGCATACTCCCCAATAAAGAACAACCCCCATCTCATGCCAGAATAGTCTGTTGCATATCCTGATACTATCTCTGCTTCATATTCAATCAAATCAAATGGTGTTCTATTTGTCTCTGCAAATCCAGCAATTACAAATAGCAAAAATGCCATAGGCTGAGACCATACTAACCAAGATCCAATTCCGCCTATTTGATAGTCATTTATATCTATTAGTGAGAGTGAGCCTATCATCATTAGTGGTGCTAAAAGTGCAAGCCCTGAGACAACTTCAAAACTTAAAAGTGCTATTACTGTCCTCGCTGCACCAAGTAGAGCCCACTTGTTTGTACTACTCATACCTGCAAGCAGTGGCGCATACATGCCCGCACTTGCAACACCCATTATAAAAAGTATACCAACATTTATATCTGAGACAATAGGTGTTACGGTATATCCAAAAAGTGTAAACTCAGGGAAAAATGGTATAGCTGCCATCGCAGTAAAAGCTGTTACTGGTGCTATTACTGGTGCTATTTTATAAATTGGCTTTACAGCATTTTGTGGTACTATATCCTCTTTGGTAAAAAGCTTTATACCATCTGCCGCTAATTGTAAAATACCATGAGGTCCCACATTCATAGGTCCTAGTCGTCTTTGCATAAAAGCTAGTACCTTTCTTTCAATATATGTAGCAAATGCCGCCATACCAGCAATAACTGCTAAAACAACAATAGCTTTTATAACTGTTTCTATTACTATAGCCCAATCCATTACTTCACCCCTCTTATGCTAACATCTGCATATCTGTACCCACTTGGGAAGAACTGCTTAGCATTTAGTTTTGTATCAAATGTAGGTAGGTATGGAATATCTCCACTTATCATAGGGTCTAATTCCACTCTAATAGTAAGCTTAAATCCATCACCTCCTTCAACTTCTACCATATCACCATTTTGTAACTCTCTCTTTTCTAAAAATTCACTTGATACATATAGAGAACCTGCTTGACAAAGTTGATGTGCCTTGTTCGTAAATGCATTGAATTGATGAACAGGATTTGCAAGGTAAATTGGACTACTAAAATCTTTTATATTTTCTATCTCATCTACTTCATCTTTAGAAGTAACAATTTTTTCACTTAACAGATAACCTCTATTCTCCACTCCTGCACTTGTAAACTCATTTGGTAGGCTATCAAATTCCACAGACTTAAACCCTCTTCTAGTTGGAAGCTCTTCTGTATAGTCTATAGTGTTTTCAGCATCCAATCCAAGTTCATTTGCTATATCATTTAGACAATAGCCATTAAAAGGAAGTGCCACATTTGTAGGAACCACTCTTTTGTTTATATTGGTAAATGTTCCCTCTTGCTGATTAAGAGCTGGCATATCCAAATCACCTTTACCCAAAGCACTTAGCGTTACATCTGCTTTTACATTGTAGCCCAATGTAAACTCACCCTTTTTCTTGTTCAAATCACAAATCATTGAAACACCAAGAGTATTTGTTTGACTTGGGATAATAACTACACTAAAATCTGTATACTTCTGAATAAGTCCTAAAAGCTTTGCTAAATTCTTACTTTTTGGATGAGCATATAAATCTTCTCCCACAATCAGTGAGAATTTATCTTTTTTAGCAAGTAGTTTTGGTAATTTTTCGCTAAAATCTTCTATACCAGCCAACTCAAAGAGTGAATTTTCATCTATCTCGATTTCTTTAGTTTCATCTCCCTCACCTACTGTCTGCTTACATATAGTATGAAATGACTTAAGATAATCAGCAGTTTCAACAGGTAAATTTTTACCAAATAAATCGAGTATAAGATAAAGAACAGCCTCTTCAGCTCCAACTTTATGTTGAACACTCAATATGTTTTTTGAGTATCCCTCAACAACTGGGTCACCAAGAGGATGAAAATATAGTCCTGCACCCTTATTCATAACTAGTGCATTATTAAATGCAAATCCACTGTTAGGGCTATCTGTCTTTAATGCAGTTCCAACACTTACAACAAAATTGCTGTTTTGAACAGTTTTTAGATCTCCGTTGTATAGATTTACACCACTTGTTGATGCAAAATTATCTAAAAATTTTCTATACATATATGCATCGTTATTTACAAGCTTATAACCAAATTTATCTTTTAGCTTTTGAAGAATAAGTGCCTCTTCATTTGTTATAAAACTATCAAACTCTATTGTATCAACTTCTGTTTTCATAAGATTTATAACTCTTTCAAATGCCTCTTTATCTTTTCCTTCAACTACATTTTCAAAGTCATATCCATATCTAATACCACCATGAATCGGTGAAAAACTATAGTCATTGCTTACTCTATAAATCTTGTCATTTGTATTTGAAATATTATCATGTCTAACATCGTAGTATATCAAAGAACAATCACTACTATGTGGATTAGCAGCTGGGATTTTTTTGAGCTCCCAAGCATTAGCAGTGTATTGGAAGTCGCTTCCAACAAGTGCTCCAACAGGACAAACCGAAGTACACTCTCCACACATAGTACAATCTAAAGTATCCGCTCCACTTGCTACACCGATGGTAGCTTTTTGAAGTTTGTTCCACATTGCATATGCATCTTTTGGCATCTTATCTTTCCAGCCCTTATCTAGCTCTGGTCCACCTCTTTTAACTGTTTTAAGAGCAGACTCTCCAATCATATCTTTACAGACTGTAACACAACGCTCACAGACTATACATAAAGATGAATCATAATGAATCTTACCCCAATTTTGAGTAGGACGAGGCATATCGGCTATGCAGTGGCTTTGAGAGTCTACTTCCATCTCAAGTGTATAGTTTTGAAGCTCACACTCTCCA
Source organism: Sulfurospirillum sp. (assembly GCA_026987955.1). GTDB lineage: Bacteria > Campylobacterota > Campylobacteria > Campylobacterales > Sulfurospirillaceae > Sulfurospirillum_A. The sequence goes on along the minus strand of JALSME010000131.1, from coordinate 4,391 downwards.
CTCTGATCACAAACTCCACACTCCAATGGATGGTTTACATCATAAACCTCCATAATCGCTCGTCTCTCTTTTTCTATCTCCTCGTTTTTAGTAATAATACTCATGCCATCTTTTGCTTTAGCATTACATGAATATGCCCTTTTACCATCAACTTCCACCAGACACAATCTACATGCCAAAGTAGGCGAACAGTTTGAAATATAACAAAGTGCTGGAATAAAAATATCATTTGCTCTTGCTATATTTAGTACAAACTCTCCCTCTTCTGCCTTGCATTCAACGCCATCGATCGTCACTTTAATCATATTACTGCCTCCTTTTTACCAAACAAGTCCAGTAAAAATTCCTCGCGACTGAAGCACGAAGTGAAAACTTCTATATATTTCATTGAACTTCTCTCTTTGTGATTTTAGCTACTTCAAACCTATAAGAATTTTCATCAATATTACTAGGCATTAAAGCAATAGTTCCTTTTAGCTTGTTGTTAAGTCTAAACACTCTATTTTGATTTTTAACTACTATTGGTTGTCCATCTTGAAGTTTTGCTGCTACTGCAAACTGTACTGAACCTATTAATAATTCATTGTCTATATCTGATTTATACTCAAAAACAACCGTTCCATCAAAACTCTTTAGCTCCTCAACATCCTCTACATCTAGACTCTGTATTGCTAAGTTTCCTAAATATTTTACATCTATATTGGTATATTTTTTAATCAAATTTAGAAATTTAGAAATATTTTCAATCCTAGGATTTAAAAATATATCTTTGCCAAAAACAATCAAAGGGCTTGAAGATTTTTGAATCATACCACATAACTCTTCAACCTCTTCCTCCCCTACATTGGTCTCTGCACTTATATACCCTTCATCCAATTCACCAAAGTACTCTTTTATATCTTTAGGTAAATCTTTATCTTTTAAAAGCTCTTTTGTAAGAATAGCTACAACGCCCTCTTCACTTCCTGCTTCGTATTGGCAAAAGAGACTTACTTTATCCATTAATTCAGGATCTTCCATAACACTAACTAAAGCAATTTTAGAATTTTTTATTTTTTGAAATAACTCTTTATCATCATATGAAAGCATTGAACCAATAATAATTACTAAATCATGTGCCATTAATGAACTCCTTTTTTTACAACTATTGTCCAGTCTGCTTCATTGAATTTTAGTGAGTTCATAAGCGTATGTCCTGCATCCCTAACAACATCTGCACTTTTTTGAATAGGAGTAAAATCACCTATTTCAAACATAAATATAGATACTTCATCAGTATCACTAGACTCAATAAGTTCTAGCATTCTGTCATAAAATTTATCTTTTAAATGTCTTAAGTCATATCTTTTCATTTTATTGTCTCCTTTTTCAAGAAGTGAATTCTTAAAAAATTCCCCTCACTCTCTTTAAGAGAGCTTTCTCCACGAGAAGAGAAAAATATATTTTTCATTCCATCTCTCCTATCTGTCTATTTCGCCAAATACTATATTGGCATTACCAATAATAGTAACAACATCAGCTAAATACTGACCTGGTAGTAGCTCTTGAAGTATACTTGTATGCCAAAAACTTGGGGCTCTTAATTTTAGTCTATATGGATATGGGTCACCTTGAGAGTTAATATAAAATCCAAGCTCTCCCTTTGGTGATTCCGTTGCCACATAAACTTCTCCAACAGGAGGTCTCATACCTTGCGTTACCAATACAAAATGTTGCATTAAAGAGTAGTTTTGAGTCATTATCTGCTCTTTTGGAGCTGATATATACTTTGGGGCATGTGCCATAAGCTCAGGTGAAGTCTCTTTATACATTGGTATAAGTTGCTTTAGTATTTTTAAGGACTCTCGCATCTCTTGCATATGAATCTTATATCTTCCATAGCTATCACATCTATCACTTACAGGAACATCAAACTCTACTTCATCATAAAGCTCATATGGCTCCTCTTTTCTGATATCCCATGCTATACCACTTCCTCTTAGCATTGGTCCACTACAACCCCAACTTTGTGCCATTTCAGGAGTTATAACACCAACCTCTTCAAGTCTCATCTTCCAAATACGGTTTTGATCTAGTAAGCCCTCATAAGTTTCGATAGCTTCAGGCATATCATTGATAAATTTCATCAAGTGAATTAGCCATTTTTGTGGTAAGTCTAAAGGAACTCCACCAATCCTAACAGCACTATGCGTTAATCTAGCTCCACAATACTCTTCAAAAAGATCCATCGCATATTCACGCTCTCTAAAAGCGTAGAGAAAAACTGTCATAGCTCCAACATCTAGTGCATGTGTTGCTATCCAAAACAGGTGAGATGTCAATCTTGAAAGCTCTAGCAACATCATCCTGATTATTTGTGCTCGTCTTGGAACCTCTAAACCAATTAGTTTTTCTACTGCTAAAGCAAAGCCATAGTTATTTGAAGTTGATGCTATATAATCCATACGATCTGTTGTAGGTAGAAACTCGTTGTATATCATATTTTCTGCCATCTTTTCCATGCCACGATGCAGATATCCAACATCTGGAATAGCCCTTGTTACAAGTTCGCCATCAAGTTCCAAGATAAGACGAAGTTGCCCATGTGAACTTGGGTGCTGAGGACCAAAGTTGATAATCATATTGTTATCTTCTCTCTCAAATACTAAGTTTTCAAAAAATGGTTTAAGTCTATTTACTTTTTGCATATCATGGTCTCTCTTTTAGTATTTTTACATCTTTTTTAGATAGTTTTCTTACAATTAAAATGCCATCTTCCTCTTGATAATCGGTATCTACTGGCTCTTCACTATACTCTGCTCCAAATGGAACTTCATGCTTAATTCTTGCAAAGTTATGAGTATCTTTCTCTACAATTTTTGCACTATCTCTCTCTTCTGGTCCAATTATATCTCTATACTCTTTTCCAAAAATTTTATCTATTTCATACCATTGTGCCTCTTCGTCACCATGCAGTGGATATGTTTTTCTTAGGGGATGATCATGCCAATCATCTGGCATAAGAATTCTTTTCATATAGTGGTGTCCTGTAATCTTTACACCAAACATATCGTACATCTCTCGTTCTGCCCAGTCTGCACTTTTATAGATTCCCATTACACTTTGAATCTCTTGTTTCTCTTTAATAAAGTATTTGACTCTCATTCTTTTTCTTTTACTTGTTGAGAGCATCTGATAAAAAATCTCAAACTCTCCACTTTTTGCCAACCAGTCTATAGCACTAAGTTCACTCAAAAAGTTATAGGCCAATTCATCTCTTAAAAATGTAATAACTTTTACTATATCTTTTGGCTCAATATATACTACGAGTTGACCTCTTTGGATATATGTCTCTTTAATATTAAACTTACTTCTTAAAGACTCAACATCCTTGGCAAAAACTTCATCACTATCTACTTCTTCTTTTGGAATCTGTGGAGCTTTATAAAATCTATCATTATAATATGCTTTTTTCTGTGTATTTTTTTTATCGATATATTTTCTCATCACACCAACCTTTTTGGCTTCAGTTTTCTAGATGCCGGCTCTTTTCTAATCTTTTTTTGCAGAAGCATCAGTGCATACTGTAAAGACTCTGGGCGAGGTGCACAACCAGGAAGATAGATATCAACTGGTATGATTCTGTCCGCTCCTTGTACTGTTGCATATGTATTAAACATTCCACCAGTATTAGCACAACTTCCCATACTTATAACCCACTTAGGCTCACTCATTTGGTCATAAAGTCTTCTCATAAAAGGGGAGTGTTTTTTAGTCAAAGTTCCAGCTATTATAAGAACATCTGACTGTCTTGGGCTTGCTCTAAAAATAGTACCAAATCTATCGAAGTCGTATCTACTACCGCCTGTTGCCATCATCTCAATGGCACAACATGCTAATCCATATGTCATAGGCCACAAAGAGTTGCTTCTTCCCCACTGGACAAGTTTATCTACAGTTGTAAGTGCAACTGGTAGGCCTCCCTCGCTTAGATAATTTATCTTATGCTGTGCCATTCGAGCGCTCCTTTTTTCCATGCATATATAAAACCAATCGTGAGAAGTCCAATAAATAGAATCATCTCAATAAAACCAAACCAACCAAGAACCTTAAAGTTTACAGCCCATGGAAACATAAAGATAATCTCTACATCAAAGAGTATAAAAAGTAATGCAAAAAGGTAGAAATGTGCCGAAATCTTATTGGGTTGTTTACTTACTTCTGGTCCGCACTCGTATATGGTAAGCTTCAACTTTTCAGTATCTAGTCTTGCCATTTTTCTCGAGACTATTCTTGCTAAAACAGATATACCGTAAAATACGATAAAACCAAACGCTAAGAGGAAAAATGCTCCAAAATAGGGATGAGCAAAATCCATATGTGACATTTGTGTCATGGAAAATCCTTACAAT
>JALSME010000130.1 GCA_026987955.1 Sulfurospirillum sp. | reverse complement strand
CTTCTTGCAATCTTTTAACATCTTTTTCATACCTGCAAGTAGCTAAAACTCTATACCCCTCTTCACGAAGTGCTTTTGCACAAAAATACCCTATGCCTGTTGAACAGCCTGTTATAAGTATATTCATCATTCATTACCATCAAGAAGTTTTTTAAACTCCTCTTTGTTAGGCAAAACTGTAAGGTATTTACTTGCATATATTTGATTATTTTCTTTTGGTAAAGTAAGCTTCACAAGTGTTTCACTCTTGTCTTTACAAAGAATAATTCCTACTGTAGGATTTTCATCCTCAGTTTTTTCATATCTATCAAAATAGTTTACATACATCATCATCTGTCCGATATCTTGATGCTTTAACTCCCCAATTTTCAAGTCAATCACCACAAATGACTTCAACAGACGATTATAAAATACCAAATCAACCCTAAAATGCTTTTCATCTATTGTGACTCTTTTTTGGCGACTTACAAAGGTAAACCCTTTTCCAAGTTCAAGTAAAAAATGTTCTAGTTTATCTATTAGTTTCTGCTCCAGATCACTCTCGCTATAGTACGATTTTTCATCAAGCCCGATAAACTCTAAAACATACGGGTCTTTTACCATATCAGATGCAGATTGAACTACTTGTCCTTTTTTACTTAACTCTTTAACTTCTATTTTTTCTCTACTTAACCCTAGTCTCTCGTAAAGACCACTATTGAACTGTCTTTTTAGCTCTCTCAAACTCCAACTATTTTGTATGGCTTCAATTTCATAAAAACTTCTCTCAGCATCATTTTTTAATCTTGCTAAAAAAAGATAATGTGACCAACCAAGTTCAAATTTCCGAGACACTGCCTCTGATTTTGAGTAAACAATATAAAATTTTCTCATATTTTCTAGGTTATCAACAGAAAACCCCTTGCCAAACTCTTTTGTAAGCTCTAAAGAAAGATTTTTTAAAAGAGATTTTCCATATGCTGCCCTACTCTTCCCTTTTTGTTCTTCCTCTACAACTCTTCTTCCTATCTCATAGTAAGTATGAGTCATAGTGGTATTTATAGTCTGGTAAACTCGATGTCTTGCATCGTCTAAAAGCTTCTTTATTTCGTTATAAAAATTCTTATTTATAAGTTCCAAATTATTTTACCTCATAACTCTCATCTGGTTTCATTTCGATTATCTTCCAAGGAAGTCCTTGCTTGTTTAACTCGTCCATGAAAGGTTTTGCATCGAAGTTTTCCATGTTAAAAACACCCTCGCCTTTCCACTTGCCTTCTAGTATCATCTTAGCTCCTATCATCGCTGGAACTCCTGTGGTGTAGCTTACTGCTTGTGCTCCAGTTTCACGGTAGCACTCTTGATGGTCACAAGTATTGTAGATATATACTTTTTTTGGTTTGCCGTTTTTTGTACCAGTTATAACACAACCGATGTTTGTCTTACCTACTGTTCTCTCGCCCAAACTTGCAGGGTCTGGAAGAAGTTTTGCTAAAAGCTCCATAGGAACTACTTTGACACCGTTTACCTCTACCTCATCGATTCTTAACATGCCTACATTTTCAAGACACCTCATATGAGTCAAGTAACTCTCTCCAAATGTCATAAAAAACCTAATTCTTTTTAAGCCTTTGATATTTTGAACCAAACTCTCCATCTCTTCGTGGTAAAGCAAGTAGCTATCTTTTACCCCAATCTCAGGGTAATCCCACTTCATCTTTATCTCCATAGGTTTGGTTTCATACCACATCCCCTCTTGCCAATAACGACCGTTTGAACTAACCTCTCTTAGATTTATCTCTGGGTTAAAGTTCGTTGCAAATGCGTACCCATGGTCGCCTGCATTGCAATCAAGTATATCTATATAATTTATCTCATCAAAAAGATATTGGTCTGCATAGGCACAAAAAACATTGGTAACTCCTGGGTCAAATCCACTTCCTAAAAGTGCCATAATCCCAGCTTTTTTAAACTCTTCATCTTTTGCCCACTGCTCTTTGTACTCAAACTTTGCAGTATCTGGGTGTTCGTAATTTGCAGTATCCAGGTAGGGTACTTTTGTCTGTAAACAAGCGTCCATAATAGTCAAGTCCTGATAAGGAAGAGCTATATTCATAACCAAATCTGGTTTTACATCTTCTATTAACGCTACAAGTTCAGGGACATTGTTGGCATCTACTTGTGCAGTTTGTACCTCTACATGTAGAGCCTCTTTTATCTCACTAGCTATCAAATCACATTTAGATTTTGTACGGCTCGCAAGAACTATCTCACTAAAAACATCTCTATTCATAGCACACTTTTTAGTTGCAACTCTACTTACTCCGCCTGCACCAATAATAAGTACTTTTTTCATATCAATCCTTCAATGTTTTTAATAATATTTTTGCCAATCCCAACGCACGAGAGCGATGACTCAGCTCTTTTTTCACACTCTCATCAAGCTCGCCTAGAGTTCTTTCATATCCAAGCGGTACAAACATAGGGTCGTATCCAAACCCCCTATCTCCCCTCTTCTCATCTATAACATCGCCATACATCCAGCCATGCACACAAAACTCACCCTTTTGACATACTATCCCTATAGCTGCTGTATAGTAAGCTGGTGTTTTTTTTATGTTTTTTTCTTTTAAAGTTTGTATTAGTTTATCTAAATTCTCTTGTGAAGTTGCACCAACGCCAGCGTACCTTGCACTGTATATTCCTGGGGTATGCTCCAAGGCATTGACACTTATACCACTATCATCACTCATGACAATTGCATTCTCATCGTCAAGTGCCTTGTATACTGCTCTTCCTTTTATAAGAGCATTTTCTTTGAAGCTTTTCCCATCTTCTACTATCTCAAATGGACTCATAACTTCGCTAAAGGCATAGACTTCAAAGTCTTCCATCCATGCCTTTAGCTCTCTAAGTTTTCCTTGGTTTGAACTTGCCAATATAATTTTCAATGATAACCCTTTTCATGTAAAGAGTTATTTTATCATTTTTTTAAGTAAAAAAACAGTACTCTTACTTTATGAAAATACTACTACTAGAAGATGACATTGCACTAGGAGAGACCATAGAAGATTTGCTTATTGAGAGTGGGTACTTGGTTGACCATGTGATTGGTGGCAACGAGGCTATTGATATGAGTTACGATAACGAATATGATTTGTATATATTTGATATCAATGTTCCTGATATTGATGGGCTGGATATTCTTAAGGCCTTAAGAGATGTAGATGATAAAACGCCTGCGATTTTCATTAGTGCTATGACGGACTTAAAAACAGTTTTAAAAGGGTTTGAAGTAGGCGGTGATGACTTTGTGAAAAAACCTTTTTATCCTGAAGAATTACTTGTCAAAGTTAATCTGAAGCTCACAAAAGAAGATAAAACTATAGTTTTTAAAGATATAACATACTTTACGAAAGATAAGAAGATAGAAAAAAATGGGGAAAGTATCTATCTTAGTGGTGTACAACTTCAACTTTTTAAGCTTTTTATCAATAACACAAACCGTATTATCATAAAAGATGAACTTTATGAGTGTTTAGAAAAACCAAGTGATAGTGCTTTGAGATTTCACATAAACAAGCTAAAAAATTCTACTGGATTTAAGATTAAAAATCTACGAGGAAGTGGGTATATACTTGAGAAGAGTTGAGGTTGAGTCATTTGTCAAAAGCTTTTTACTGTTTTTTATATCACTCTCTAGTCTCATATGGTTTTTAGTTCATCAGACTCATAAAAGTGACCTTCACAACCTAGAAGACACCATTTTTACACAGATGCAAATAGCAAGTTTTAAAGATGAACAAGGTATATTTAAAAAAAGCATAGTTAAAAAAGATACAGATATAATCACAAACCAATTTTACTCTGATAAAAAAGATATATTTGTATTTTTTGAGAATAAAAACAAGCCTAATAGTCTTGTAAAAGTCTCTTATCCAATCAAAAGTTTAAACTATGATAAAAACCTGATTTTCAAAAAAAGCTTAGAGCAATTTCTCAAAAGCTTAGTGCTTATCTTTTTTGTTTCTATCGCTTTTTCGCTCTATGCTCTCTACCCTTATAAAAGATACCTTAAACTTACAAATGAGTTTATAAAAGATATATTGCATGATTTTAATACTCCTATATCTACCATAAGACTTAACCTAAGTGTACTAAAGAGAAAAATCCAAAACAGAAATATAGAGAGGATTGAAGGAGGAGTTGAAACTATACTAAACTTACAAAACAATCTCAAAGAGTACCTTGAAGATGACATAAAAAAGAGTGAAAAGTTTGAACTAAAAGAGATAGTAGAGCAAAGAGTAAACTACATGCAAGACCTCTACCCTCACATAACATTTTTGACTGATATAGATGAAAAAATACTCTACTGCTATAAAGATGGATTTGTAAGAATCATAGACAACATACTCTCAAATGCTTGTAAATATAACAAGAAAGATGGCAGTGTAACCATAAAACTAAAAAATAAAACACTAGAAATCAGCGACACCGGAAGTGGAATCAAAAATCCAAAAAAAATCTTCAATAGATTTTATAAAGAGACCTCTCGTGGACTTGGCATCGGCCTTCACATAGTAAAAAAACTTTCAAAAAAGATGCACATACCCATAAGTGTAAACTCAGAATTAGGCATTGGTACTACTTTTAAACTTAATCTTAAAGAGTTAAAAGGGCATCTCTAAAAACCCTTATGTCCTCAGCATTATAGCAAATATGCTAATGTAAGGCGAAATTATGAAGGAGCTACTAGTAGCTTCAAATGATTTTAACGAAGCAGTAGTGTGTTTGCTATAATGCCCGCAGGGAGCCAAAGAGAGAAGCAATCTTGCACAGAATTTTTTATCGCCATAGCTAAGGCTATGACTCAAAAAAAGTTCTATACAATCTTACCTCTCTCTTTGACTCTGAGGATATAAGGGTTTTTAGAGATGCCCTTAATTCTTAACTAAAGTATTCCCAGAAACTAGTTACTTTTATATTTCCTTCCACAAAGTTTTGATTGTAGGTTATGATGATTTTATCATCGACTTCAAATGGTAGTTTTAGTAGTCCGTTAAACTCTCTTTTTTTATTGTGTTCATTTATAGTGTAGCAGACTTGTATGGCTATTTTTTTATTATCTTTTTTAGCTATAAAATCACACTCATAATTTTTGTTATAAAAATATATTTCATAACCCTGTTTTTTTAGTTCTGTGTAGACCAAGTTTTCTAAAAGTTTTCCATAATTTGAAGAAAAAATAAATCCAAGTTCTAAAAATCCATTGTCTGTTAAATATAGTTTCTTTTTATTATTTTGCTGCTCTTTTAAAGAAAAAGAAAAAAGCTTAAGCTCTTCAAATAGATAACAATTTTCCAAATACGATACATACTCTTTTGCAGATCTATCATTTATGCCAACTATTTTAGACAATGAATTGTAAGAGTAAAGTGAAGTGAGATTTGTGATACTATAAAAGCTTAGTTCTTTAAAACTTTTTATATCCCGAATGTGGTTATTTGAAACACAATCTTTAAGCAAAATAGCATCGTAATAGCTTTTTAAAATATCTCTTTTAAAGCTTTCATCTACATCCCAAACCTCTACAAATGAACCATACCTCATCATGCTATCTAGTAGATTAAGAACCATTGGGAGCTTTTTGTTTAGTGTCATATAGTCATCTATGCTATTGATTTTTAGTATTTCTTTGAAGCTAAGAGGATATATCATGGTTGAAAGATACCTACCTGTTAAAAGTGTAGCTAAGTCTCCATTTAGCAAAGAAGAGTTTGACCCTGTAATAAATATTTTTTTAAAATTTTCACTATCATAAACACTTTTTACATAGCTCTCCCAACCCTCTATAACTTGAACTTCATCAAAAAATATGTATTTTATTTTTTTACCTACAAGTTTTTCTGCTGTTTGTATGATGGCATAAAAACTTCTTGCATCGTTTGAGTATTTGATAAAAAATGGATCATCAAAATTTATATATAATATTTCTTTTGCATCTACTTGTTTACATAGATGGTTTATAAGAAGTTTAAAAAGTGTGGACTTCCCACTTCTTCTTATCCCTTGAAGTATCTGTATATGCTTTAACTCTAAATTTTTAACAAGAGTTGAAAAAATATCCCTATCATACAGTCCTACATAAGACTTTTCCCAATGCTTGTTTTGTGATATTATTACATTATTCATACTATACTACCTATAAAATATATTTATTTCGTATTATAATACATAAAATATTAACTAATACTTAACTAACACTCTTGTCCTATACTTTCGATATCAAAAGAAAATAAGGAGCGATTATGCCAACACAAGGAAACTGCATAGGAGGGTTTGGTGACATGGGAAATTATATGATGGGAGGAAGTGGAATTATGTTTATAGGATTGATTTTATTTGTAGGAGTTTTGTTGTATTTCTTTTCAAGAGGAAATCAAAACAGTAGCAATCAAACTTTTCAGCCACAAGGCGATAGTGCCTTGGATATACTAAAAAGAAGATTTGCAAATAGTGAGATAAATGAAGAGGAGTATCTAGCTAAAAAAGATGCTCTAAGTAAGTAGGAAGTTATCATGAAAAGAAGAAACTTTTTACTAACTAGTGCTGCCCTAGGAGGTGCAACTCTTATAGGGGCTTCAAACTTATACTCATATGATGTGTTTGAGCAGGAGAGAGATTTTTCTCTCCCTCCTCTTTATGAGGGTAAATTTACAAATGGAAAAAGAGTTTTTAACCTTAACTTACAACATGGAGAAATGGAGTTTTTCAAGGGATTAAAAACTAAAACGCTGGGTATCAATGCTCCTTTTCTTGGTCCGACACTTAGAGCAAAAAAGGGTGAATTTATACAGATAAATGTAAAAAACTCTCTTAGATTTGACTCAACTCTACACTGGCATGGTTTTGAACTGCCTGCTAAGATGGATGGTGGACCTCATCAGGTTATAAAACCAGATACGACATGGAAACCAGAGTTCAAAGTTCAAAACAGAGCCTCTTTTTTGTGGTATCACTCACATATGTTTCACCAAACAGCAACACAGGTCTACAAAGGCTTAGCTGGAATGTTCATAATAGACGATGAAGAATCGAGTAGCTTAAATCTGCCTAGTGAGTATGGGATAGATGATATACCTATAGTTTTGCAAGATAGAAACTTCAACTCTGATGGCTCTTTTAGATATATAACTTCCATGCAAGAGCGCATGGCTGGATTTCATGGCAACTATGTCCTTGTCAATGGAGTTATTGCTCCAACTTTTAAGGCTAAGAAAAAACTGACCAGATTTAGAATTTTAAATGGCTCAAACGCAAGGTTTTACAATCTTGGATTTAGTGATGATAGAGATTTTAAACTCATAGCAACTGATGGTGGACTTCTTGAAGCACCTGTAAATTTAAAACAAATTAGACTAGCCCCTGGTGAGAGAATTGAGATAGTAGTAGACCTAAGCAATGCTCAAGATGTCGTGCTAAAAAGCTTCAAAGGAGCTACAAGAAGTATGGGTATGATGGGCATGATGATGGGTAGCATGAACTCTGACATAGAGTTTGACCTGATGAAAATAAAATCAAAAAATGCCTCTACAAGCACTAGAACTATTCCATCAAAACTATCAGAACATCCAGTATGGAATCCGAATAATGCAGTAGCAGCAAGAGGTATGACTCTTAGCATGGGGATGATGAGTATGATGGGAGGTGGTGGAAATGGCGATAGATTTTTCATAAATGGTAAAGCTATGGACATGAGCAGGATAGATGCTGTTGCAAAAAAAGATACATTTGAGATTTGGAAGATAGTAAACCAATCACCTATGGCACACCCTTTTCATGTACACAATACTCAGTTTAAAATTCTTGCAATTGATGGAAGAAGACCAAACAAGTCTGAACAAGGCTTTAAAGATACTGTTATAGTCGACCCTATGGGAGCAGTCTATATAATGGTTTCATTCAAATACAACAGTGATAAAAATGTACCATACATGTTTCACTGCCACATACTAGAACATGAAGACGGCGGAATGATGGGACAATTTTTGGTTACATAAAAAGGATATAACATGCAACACAAGCATACACATAAACATAATGATGAAAAAGGCAGTGGCTCATACCACTGCCCTATGAACTGTGAAGGAGATAAAACATACAAAGAAGCAGGAAACTGCCCAGTATGTGGAATGGACTTAATAGAACAACCAAAGCTAACACCATCAAGTACTCAATTTACCTGTCCTATGCACCCTGAAATCATAAAAGAAGAAACTGGAAGCTGTCCCATATGTGGTATGGATTTAGTGCCTATGAGCCCGCAAGATAATGAGGAAGATAAAACATACAAAGAGTTGCTTAAAAAGATGAAAATTGCAACTGCTTTTTCTGTACCTGTATTTTTAATCTCTATGGCAGATTTGATTCCAGGTAAACCACTCACTAGCATATTACCTCAAGAGGGCTGGGATATAACTCAGTTTTTTCTAACACTTCCTGTGGTCTTTTATGCATGTTGGATGTTTTTTGTCAGAGCTTATGACTCTGTTCGAACTTGGAACCTTAACATGTTTACTCTTATAGGTCTTGGAACTGGGGTTGCATTTGTATTTAGTGTTTTTGCTCTACTTTTTCCAGATATTTTTCCAGATCAATTTAAAACTGAATCTGGTACGGTATATCTATATTTTGAGGCAACTGCTGTTATATTGACACTTGTTTTACTAGGACAACTCCTTGAAGCTAGAGCTCACTCCCAAACAAGTGGAGCATTAAAAGAGCTGCTAAAACTAGCACCTTCAGAGGCAACTATAGTAGAAAATGGGGAAGAGAGAGTTATATCTATTCATGACATAAAAAAAGGTGACTTGCTTAGAGTAAAACCTGGTGATAAAATTCCAGTTGATGGAGAAGTGGTGGAGGGACAAAGTAGCATCGATGAATCGATGATAACAGGAGAGCCCATACCGGTCGATAAATCTACAGGCGATAAAGTAAGTTCTGGGACTATCAATGGCACCAAATCATTTGTTATGATTGCTCAAAAAGTTGGAGCTGATACTTTACTATCTCAAATCATACAGATGGTAAATGATGCAAGTCGATCAAGAGCACCTATTCAAAAACTAGCAGATAAAATATCTAAGTATTTTGTGCCTATTGTAGTAGTCATATCTCTTGGAACCTTCGCCTTGTGGGCAACCTTTGGACCAGAGCCTGCATATGTATTTGCCTTTGTAAATGCTATTGCTGTTCTCATTATAGCTTGTCCTTGTGCTTTAGGACTTGCAACACCTATGTCTGTTATGGTAGGAGTTGGCAAAGGTGCACAATCAGGAATATTGATAAAAAATGCTGAGGCACTAGAAACTATGAATAAGATAGATATTCTTATAACAGATAAAACAGGGACTCTAACAGAGGGTAAGCCTTCAGTTGATAGAATATTTGCAATGCAACAAGATAGAGAAGAATCTATCTTAGAAGATATCGCTTCACTAAACCAACAGAGTGAACATCCACTTGCTGATGCAGTAGTAAAGTATGCAAAACAGAAAAATATTAACTTTAAAGATGTAAAAGATTTTGAGGCTATTGCAGGCAAAGGTGTTACAGGGTATATATCTTCAAGAAAGGTTATCTTAGGAAACCTTAGTTTAATGAAGCAAGAAAAAGTCACCATACCAGATGAGTTAAAAAATGAGATTATAAAAGAGCAAAAACTTGGCAAAACTGTCTCATATGTGGCGATTGATAATGAAGCTTTAGGCTATATATCTATAGTTGATGCTATAAAGAAGAGTAGCCATGAAGCTATAGATGAGTTAGTTAAAAGTGGCATAAGAGTCATCATGATGACAGGTGACAATGCAAATACAGCAAAAGCGGTTGCCTCTCAGCTCACACTTAGTGAGTTTCAAGCAGAGTGCCTACCCCAAGACAAGCTAAACAAAATAAAAGAGCTCCAATCTGAAGGGCTCATTGTTGCTATGGCAGGAGATGGCATCAATGACTCACCTGCCTTAGCTCAAGCTAACATTGGGATTGCTATGGGAACGGGTACAGATGTTGCTATGCAAAGTGCCAATATAACTTTGGTAAAAGGAGATTTAAAAGGGATATTAAAGGCAAAAAATCTTAGTTATGAAGTTATGAAAAACATAAAACAGAACCTATTTTTTGCTTTTATATATAACGCTTTGGGGGTTCCTATCGCTGCTGGTGTTCTTTTTCCTGTATTTGGAATACTTCTTTCACCAATGATAGCAGCAACTGCTATGAGCTTTAGTTCGGTTTCAGTCATAGTAAACTCACTAAGACTTAAAAAAATCTCTCTATAAAATATATTAGGAGCTTAAAGCTCCTAATATAAAATCAACGTCTAACTATGGACCTTATTTTTTTCACAAATGAAGCTATAAAACTCATACTTATACCTAAAATTTTCTCTTTAGATTTTGATTGAGCATTTTTTTTCAGATAATCCAAAATCTCTTTATTGCCAAAAATGGCTGCATAAACCATTGCACTATCTGTTATCTTAGCTCCACTCTCAACAAGAAGTTGAACGATTTTTAAATTGCCCTTGAAACATACTCCCTCAAGAGGAGTTTGTCCCCTCATATTTACTCTGTCTAAATCAGAACCATTTGAAATCAACATTTTAGATGTCTCATAATGCCCATTGTAAGTTGCTAACATTAGTAGTGAGTCATCTTTATGGGTTGACAGATTTACACTCAGTCCATGTCTTATCATATTTTCAAGCTCTGTTCTACTTCCCTCTCTAGCAAAATCTAATGCTATCTCTTGAAGTTCTGCATATCTTTGTTCTTCCTCTTGTGAAATTTCCATTTATTGCAGAACCTCTTTAACACCGTTTGCATACTCATCTGAAATTTGTCCAAACAAAGATAGTTGCTTTTGGATTATCTCCTCAGGCACTCCTTGCATTGCTTCAGCTATATTTGAAAAAAGTTGCTGTTTTTGATTTTTATCCATAAGATTAAATAGGTCTCTTGCTTGATAAAAGTGATCATTGTTGATATTTCTATCATATCTATAGGCATCTCCTTCAAGCTCAAAAGCTGGTTCCATATACCTTGAATTCTCTTTTGGTCCACCAAAACTATTTGGCTCATATGTAAGATTTGCTCTTTTATCTATATCTTCAAAATTCATTGCTCCATCTTTATGATAGGTATTTACTTCATTTAGAGGCCTATTGATTGGTAGTGCTTCATAGTGTGTTCCTACTCTATATCTTTGAGCATCAGGATATGCAAATCCTCTTGCTAATAGCATTTTATCAGGAGACAAACCAATCCCTGGAACCGTATTTGATGGAGAAAAAGATGCTTGTTCTACCTCATTAAAATAGTTATTTGGGTTTCTATTGAGTTCTAAAACACCGACATCTATAAGAGGATAGTCTTTTTGCGACCAAACTTTTGTCAAATCAAATGGATTGTCTCTGTGCTTTTTAGCCTCATCTTCACTCATAACTTGAATCTTTAAATCCCATCTAGGAAAATTATTATTTTCTATTGAGTCATACAAATCTTTTTGAGAACTCTCTCTATCTTTTGCTATAACCTTAGAAGCCTCTTCATTGGTCATATTTTTAATGCCTTGTTGAGTTTTAAAATGAAACTTAACCCAAGTTCTTTTGTTTTCTTCATTTATAAATGAGTAGGTATGAGACCCAAAGCCATGCATGTGTCTATAACTATAAGGTAACCCTCTATCAGAAAAAAGTATTGTTATTTGGTGTAAACTCTCAGGAGTTAGTGACCAAAAATCCCACATAGCGACAGGATTTCTCATATTTGTTCTTGGATCTCTCTTTTGAGTGTGTGCAAAATCTGGAAACTTATAAGGATCTGCTACAAAGAAGATTGGAGTATTGTTTCCAACTAAGTCCCAATTTCCCTCTTGAGTATAAAACTTTATAGCAAAACCCCTCACATCTCTCTCTGCATCTGCTGCTCCCCTCTCACCAGCTACTGTTGAGAACCTAAGAAACAGGGGTGTTTTTTTGCCAATTTCACTAAATATATCTGCTTTTGTATATTTTGTCATATCATTAGTAATGGTCAAAGTTCCATGAGCACCAGAACCTTTAGCGTGCATTGTTCTCTCAGGAATTCTCTCTCTGTTTTGATGAGCTAGTTTTTCTAACAAGTAGTAATCTTGCATTAGCAATGGACCTCTTTCTCCTGCTGTAAGTGCATCTTGGTTATTTCCTACTGGCTCTCCCGATGTAGTTGTAAGTACTTTCATGTTGTTCCTTTGTATTGTTTATAAAAGTATAGTATAACTATTCTTAAATAATAATTATTTGCATATAATAATTATTTCTTTTTGTCTATATATACTCTAACACATAACTAACACTCTTATCGTAAAATTACATTATCAAAAAACAGAGTTCGAAAGAACTAAAAAGGAAAACAAGATGAAAAAGGGAATTTTAGTAGCAGCAGTTTTAACAGGAGCTTTAACAGTAGGTGCAGTTGCACAAGGTATGCAAAACCAAAACATGATGCAAGGTCAGCAAGGCAATATGCAAAACAAAGGAAATATGCAAAGTGGTATGATGATGGGTGGACAACAAGGCATGGGTATGCAAGGTAGAGGAATGGGCATGCAAGGTGGTATGATGGGAGGCGGCATGCAAATGTTCTCTCAACTGAACTTAACAAGTGAACAAAGATTTCAACTTTCAATTTTAAAAGATGAGATGAGACTAGAGATGAAAAAGCTTATGCATGCTGGAAAAATGGGAAGAGATATGGGGAAATTTATCAAAGGCGATAGCTTCGATAAATCATCTTTCAAAGAACACATGAATAAAAAACATGAAAAGATGCTAAATATTAAAGCAGACAACATGGAAAAAGCTTTTAAAATCTTAACTAAAGAGCAGATAACTCAGTTAAAACAAAAATTAGCAACAAAATAATATAATATAGGTCAAAGAGACTTATCTCTTTGACCTATATAAATGAGGGTAAAATGAAAAAAATAGTTTTAAGCTGTATACTTATCACAAGCTCTTCGCTTTTTGCCAAATCTGCTGAAACTATTTTAAAAGAAAACAACTGCATGAAATGTCACAGCATAAGAGGCATGAAATCCGCACCTCCGTTTTCCATGATAACAAAAATGAACTCAGGCTGGTTTGGAACATCTAACAAAGACATTAAAAATAGCATCAAAAATGGAAGTCAAGGCAAATACCCAATGTTTTCAAACACTACAATGCCCTCATACAAAAATCTCTCAGATAAAGAATTAGATACTATTATTGCATGGCTTGAATCTATATCTAAAAAAGGTATGATGGGAAGAATGATGCACAATAAAAAATGACGTCATAATAAAAACTTATCTTATTTTCAATAAAAAAACTGTATACTACATATAAAAATATAAGGATTTAAAAATGAAAATACTATCACTACTAACTGCAACTGTTCTAATCGCCTCACTTGGTCTAACAACTTTAAATGCAAACGGACCGACTAAAAAAGCAAAGCCATTTCTTATTCAAGGAAAACTTCCTCATTTGACAATGGATATAAAGATACTTTGGGATGATGAAGACCTAGCCCTTACAAAAATGCAAAAAGAGAAGCTACTTAAAGTACGAAAATATACTATTAGTAATGCTAAAGCACTTGGAAAACAAATTGTCAAATTAGAAAACAAAATAGTAGAAGCAAGTAAAAGTGGAGCAACTCCTGAATCTTCAAAAGAAGATGTAAAAAAACTTGCTCTTTTAAGAGCACAAGCTACTATGGTTCACCTCAAATGTATATACGATACTAAAAAAATATTGACTAAGAAGCAGCTTGATATAGTTAACTAATCTTACTCAATAACACTTTAAACAGATGATACTTGTCTCACTTTAAATTTATAGTATGGGACAGTATCTGTTTAATATGGAATAATTGTGTACAATACTCACATGAAAATATTACTACTTGAAGACGACGAAATTTTAAATGAGCTAATCGAATCTTTTTTGCATAAAAATGGATATGAAGTTGTATCTACATTTGATGGAGAAGAAGCAGAAAGTGAACTATATAAATCAAAATTTGACCTACTTCTACTTGATGTCAATGTACCAAATATAAGTGGTTTTGAACTACTAAAAAATCTAAGAAAAAATGACATAAATACTCCTGCAATTTTTCTTACATCTCTAAATGAAACAGAAGACTTAAAAGAGGGGTTTCTTAGCGGTTGTGATGATTACATAAAAAAACCTTTTGAGTTTGAAGAGTTAAACTTACGCATTGATAACATAAAAAGGCTATACAAGATTGACTCATCACACATAGAATATATCTCCAAAGATATATCGTACAACTTCGACACAATAGCTCTACATGTAAAGGGTACAGTACACCATCTCTCAAAAAAAGAGAGGGAAATACTTGAATACTTCTTAAAAAATAAGGACCGTATTATATCTATAGAAGAGATAGGAAACAACATATGGTCATATGAAGATATCCCTACAGACTCAACTATAAGAACATATATAAAAAATCTAAGAAAGCTTTTGGAAGATGAGATAATTACTACCATTAAAGGAGTTGGGTATCGTTTTAACTAAAGATGAAAAAAAACCTTTTATGGCTTTTTAGGTCTATACCTTGGGTCATCTTTGCTTCTTATTGGGATTATTTCATGGCTTTTTTATAGCTCAAGCTCAAAACAGCTTGAAGAGCTAACAATCTCCAAAATGGAGATAATAGCAAGTAATATCTCTCACAAAATCATTCAAGCTCATATGAAAGGCCTAAACTTGAACTTACAGGGTTTAAAAATAGACAAACATTTCAAATATGCACTATTTGATAAAGACAAAAAACCAATCCATGTAGAGTTCGGTGAAAATATAGATTTTTCAAAAAGAATCTTCAAAAAAAATAGCTCCATATTTTACATAGACAAAGGAACAACGGGACATCTTGCAGTTTCTTATGTTGTTATTAAAGAGAATTCTTTAGATAAAACACTTCATAATCTTAAACAAAATATCATATATGGAACTATATTTATATATCTGATTATAACAGCTATCGGCTACCTTCTTGCAAAGCTTTTCATATACCCAATTCAAACGCAAAGAGAAAAGCTAAATAGGTTCATAAAAGATACCACCCATGAGCTAAACACACCACTTTCAGCAATTTTACTCTGCGTAAATTCTGATGATTTTTTTAATGAAAAAAATAGAGAGTACATCAAGCTTAGTGCAAAAAAGATTTCAAACCTATATAAAGACCTTACATATATAACGCTTAAAAATGAGAAGATAGAAGATGTTAAGCTACTAGATATATCTGAAATCTTAAAAGAAGAACTCACATATCATATAAAGTTTTCTGAGAAAAAAAAGATAACGATGAGCTATGACATTGAAAATACATATTTTAAGATTGACAAAGAAGATTTCATAAGAATTACAAACAATCTCATCTCAAATGCCATAAAATACACAAAGCGAAATGGCATTATAAACATAACTCTCAAAAACCACACTCTTACTGTAAAAGACAATGGTATAGGCATAGAAAAAGAGAGTTTAGAGCGTATTTTTGAGAGATACTACAGAGCAACAAAATCAGTTGGAGGCTTTGGTATAGGGCTTAGTATCGTCTACTCTATATGTAAAAAATATGCGCTAGACATAGATCTAAAATCTCAAATCAACAAAGGTACAACATTTAAACTTATCTTTCCACACTAACTCCACACTAAAAAACTACAATACACTCATGAAAACTTTACTAACAATTGTATTATTAACACTATCACTCTGGGCAAAGGGTGAAGGACCTTCTCTTTATCACTCTTGCAAGTTTTGTCATGGACTTAAGGCTGAAAAAACATATGCCCAAAAAGTTCCTAGTATCAAAAAACTAGATGAGAGTGATTTAGTGGCTATACTCACTGCATACAAAAAAGGTGAACTTGACAACTATGGTTATGGAGCTATCATGAAAATGCAGATGCAAAATATACCAGATAACCTAATACCAACATTAGCAAAACACATAAAGGAATTGAAATGAAAAAAATACTACTAATTGTAGCAATGGCATTCTCGTTTAGTTACGCACAAATCGCAACAGATATGGTTGTTTACAAAAACCCATACTGCGGATGCTGTACCAACTGGATAGCACAGATGAAAGCAGAAGGCTTCAACATACAGACTGTTGTAAGAAAAAACTTTGACACTCTAAAAAGAGCAAATGGCATTTCTGCCCAATATGCATCTTGTCACACTGCACTTATAGATGGCTATGCGATTGAAGGTCATGTAAACTACTCCGCTATAAAAAGACTATTAACAGAAAAGCCAAAAGATATAAGAGCCTTAACGGTTCCAGGTATGGTAGTTGGCAGTCCTGGTATGGAGATGGGTAACAAAAAAATGCCTTACAATATCATAGCAATTAGAACAGATGGTTCTACATTTATTTATGAGAGACATTAAACTTTAAGGTAGACTATCTACCTTAAATCTATGGGTGATGAGGTACTAGTAGCTTAGTACTCACCATCTTCTTTTAGAAGTATGTTAACTCCATTGACCATATCTTGAACACACTCTATCTCACTAACCCCAAGTCTTCTTTTATTGCTAATGTCAAAAATACCCTCCTCACTTTTTGAGTGTTCACCATGAATACCTCTTATTTGCAAGTGGTATTCGTTACAAATTTTTTCAAATTTAGACATATCTTTTGCGAGGTTTGGAAGCTTTACATGCACACTTGCTCTCATCGCAGTTCCTAAATTTGTTGGACAACTTGTAATAAAACCAAGCTTATTTGAATATGCAAATTCCAAATACTTCTCAAGCTCATTTATATACAAAACCAGCCTAGTAAAAACTTCTTTGATATTACCGCCTTGCTGCATACTTATGATGCGAAGTTGATCCTCTTCATTGACCCAAACTAAAAAAGTCTTATCTTCATTGTGATAAATTCCTCTACCGCTTGGCCAATCACGATTTAGCCCTGCTTCCTCTAAAAATCTATCGCCCTCTTTAAATAAAAAATGGTCCTTAATTAACTTGGCTCTATCATTTTCGCTCATACTTTCCAAAGAGTAATACTTACCTTGACATGTAAGATTATCTAGTGCATCTTTTATCTTATTTTCAACTTCAAGCCTTTGACTTTTTGAGACATTAGTTCCAAGTGGGAAGTCAGTTAAATTTCTTCCAACCCTAATTCTAGTAGATACTATACGATCATCTTCTATATTGCCGCCCTTTAGCCCCTCTACATGTAGAGCTGTTTTATGTGCTTCATATTCTCCATGGTACTCTTGTATGATAGGATCAAATATGCTTTTAAAAAGCTCATAAGACTCCACATCACCAGCATATATACCGATTGAACTATCTGGATTTTTAAGACCAGAATTTATTGCCATATCTATGGTATATCCACTTTTTGTCTTCAAATTTTTTAATTCACCATAAACCTCATCTGTTAAATATTTTTTCATTAGTGACTGCATTTTTTGTCCTTTCTTATATTATATCTAAAGTTTAATTAGGGTAAAATTGCTCTTATTTAAACTTTAGGAAAATTTTATGCTAAAAACTATTATGCCTCTAAATCTTATCATATCTTTAAGATTTTTAGGGCTTTTTATTGTTCTTCCTGTATTGTCAATATATGCTTTGAAATTAGATGGTTCAAATGAACTTCTAATTGGTATTGCTATTGGAGGATATGCACTGACTCAGATGCTACTGCAAGTTCCATTTGGAATACTATCAGATAAAATTGGTAGGAAAACTACTTTGACTATTGGTCTTATTATATTTATGGTTGGTTCACTCGTAGCTGCAAATGCAGATGATATCTGGATGTTGATTCTTGGTAGACTTCTTCAAGGTGCTGGTGCTATTGGTGCTGTTGCAACTGCTATGATAAGTGACCTCATCAAAGAAGAAGTGAGAGCAAAAGCCATGGCTATGATGGGTGGTAGTATCGCTGTAACTTTTGCAATCTCTATGGTAGCTGGACCGCTAATAGCAGGTTATTGGGGATTAGATATGCTATTTTTTATCACTGCTTTTTGTGCATTATTAGCTATCTTAGTTCTTCATACAAAGGTTCAAACTCCCCCAAAAATTATTCATGACTATAAAAATGACAAAAGAGAGATCCTTCTAATCTTGAAAGATAAAAACCTAATGAAAATGAACATAACAAACATGCTTCAAAAAGGTATGATGACCTTGGCATTTTTAATCATACCAATCCTGATGGTAAGAGAGTTTAACTACGAAAAAACAGAGCTTTGGCATGTATATGTTCCTGCAATGATATTTGGTATCTTTGCCATGGGTTTTTCTGCTGTTATGGGAGAAAAAAAGAAGAAACCAAAACTTGTTCTGATGATTGGTATCTTACTTTTTGGTCTTTCTTATGCGATTATGGGCTATGCTTCAAGCTCTTTTGGTTTTATAGTTGGTGTTATTGTATTTTTTATTGGTTTTAACATACATGAGCCACTGCTACAATCACTTGCAAGTAAATATGCTAAAATTCATCAAAAGGGAACTGCACTTGGAATTTTTAACTCTTTTGGTTACCTTGGAACTTTTACAGGTGCTTTATGGGGTGGACATATCTTAAAATGGTATGGCATAGAGTATATTGCTATTACTGTTTTAATTACTTGTATAGCTTGGGCTTTTATGATATTTACTCTTGAAAACCCAATATTTTCTAAAAACATATACTTAGACTACGGTAAGTTTAATGAAGACAAACTTAGTAATTTAAACACAACAACAGGAATAATTGAGTGGTACAAAAATGAAAATGAAAAACTTCTTATAGTTAAATACAATTCAAATATCATTAAAGAGGAAAAGATCCTATCTCTTATCTAATCCTTTTTTTCACTTCATTAGGAGCAGCTACACTGCTTCCTTTAGGAAGTGAGGCACTACTTCTTTACTACAAATCAGAAGGTCTTAATACTTTTTTACTTCTTACATTTGCAACTACGGGAAATACTCTTGGCTCAGTTGTAAACTACTTTTTAGGTAAATATGGTACTAACTGGGCTTCTAAAAAAAACTACATAAACCCTCTGTATATTGAGAAATCAAAAAAATATTTTGATAAGTTTGGAGTATTTGCACTTCTTCTTGCATGGACTCCTCTCATAGGTGATCCCATCACTTTCGTAGCTGGAGTCTTGCGTTACAACTTTTGGAAGTTTTTAATTTTAGTTTTTATCTCTAAACTTGCTCGTTATGCTTTTTTGCTTTACATATATGATACTTTTTTTATAAACGCTAAAATTACTTACTAATAATAGTAACTTCCCTTTGAGGAAATGGTATAGCTATATCAGCTTCTCTTAAGGCTTCAAAAATTTTTAGATTTACATCATATTGGGTCTTAAAAAAACTCTTTGTTGGCACCCAGTAACGATAGCCTATATCGATTGAACTCTCTGCAAATTTTTCAATACCTATGATTGGCTCTTGTTCGTCTGAAATCTCACTACAAGATGAGATTACTTTTTTAATAACATCTATCGCATTTTGTGCGTCGCTATCATATGCTATACCAACGCTTCCCTCCACAATGCGTCGCTCAAAAGAGTTTACTAAAATATCGCCTATCATGTATTTATTTGGTATTGTAATCTGCTCTTGATCTTCATTTCTCAATACTGTATATGCTAATTTTATATCTTCAACTTCACCATAAACATCATGAACCGTGATTGTATCGCCTATTTTAAAAGGTTTAGTTGCAACAAGAACAACGCCTGCAGCAAAATTTGCTACGCTCCCTTGAAGAGCTAAACCAGCAGTCAATGATAGTGCACCTAAAGCTGCAACAAAAGGCCCTATAGAAATACCAAGTTTTCCAAGAGCTAAAACTCCCATCATAACAATTATAAGTATCCTAACAAAATTGGCAACAAAACCACTCAGTGTCTCATCTATCTTGGTCTTTAATATATTATCAAGTATTTTATACACATACTTTGATACAAATATACCAATAGTAAAGATAATTAAAGCTCCCAAAATTTGAAAACTATAATTTGTAATAAACTCTATTACAACATCATAAAACTTACTTACACTTTGTAACTCTTGCTCCATCAAATACTCCTATATCATAGGTAAAACTTTTACCTTTTCACCTTTTTGTATCAATTTTACCGATTGCTCAATTCTCAAAAGTGCGCTTTGATCTAACATATTAGTCAATATTGCACTACTACCCATCTTTTTTCCATCTAGATTAACAAAAAATCTTCCATTTCTTAATACTAGATTACACGCTGTAAACTCTGTAAATGCCGATCTCTTTTTATAATCTTCTTCTATCTCAGCTTCTATATAGTCACTACTTTTCTTCAAACCTTGCATAGACTTTAAAAGAGGCAAAACATATAAAAAACACATAACTGCACTACTATACGGGAAGCCAGGAAGTGCAAATATATACTTACTTCCTACTTTTACTATCTTTATGTGTCGTCCAGGCTTTACACTCGCTCCATCAACAATATACTCAGGCTCCATTCCTCTTATGATGTCTTTTACAAAATCATAATCTCCAACACTTACACCACCTGTTGTAATAACTATATCATTATGTTTTAAAGCCTCAGTTATTTTATACTTGATTATCTCTTTATCATCCTTCGCAATTCCAAGTCTACTAACATCTGCTCCATTCGCCTTTACAATTGCCTCAAGTGTTACATGATTAGAACTTCTTATTTGGGCATCACTTGTTTTTGGCTCACCTAAGTCTAAAATCTCGCTCCCTGTTGCTAAAATCC
Source organism: Sulfurospirillum sp. (assembly GCA_026987955.1). Lineage (GTDB taxonomy): Bacteria > Campylobacterota > Campylobacteria > Campylobacterales > Sulfurospirillaceae > Sulfurospirillum_A. The sequence goes on along the minus strand of JALSME010000130.1, from coordinate 11,436 downwards.
CAACTTTTGGCTTAGAATATACAGGAACTTGAACATAACCAAGCTCTGCCATAACACCAATCTCTGCGAAACCTATTTTAGTCCCCTTACTAATCAGTACTTCACCTTTAAAGTAATTTTCTCCTACAGGTCGAACTGCAAATCCTTTGCTTACAGGTGTTATTATCTTGACATGATCATTATGAACTTCTACATTTTCTATAGGGATTAAAGTATCACTTCCTTCACTCATAAGTGATCCTGTAAAAGTCTTTATACAAGTTCCTTTTGTAACAACTGTTTTTGCTTCACTTCCAGCAGGAACAAAATCACAAAGTTTTAAAACTCCCATTTCTTGGTCATCAAATCTAACTGCATAACCATCCATTGACGAAGTTACATACACTGGAGAGTTCTCATTTGCAACCACATCTTCTGCTAAAACCATACCTTGAGCATCTGTTAAAAAAACATTTTTGATTAATGTTTCAACACCACCCATAGATCTAACTAAATCCTCTATTGTTTCATCATAATCTTTAAACTTCATTTTCATTTTAACAATCCTGCACCTTTTAAGGCTGTACTTCTGCTTTTTGCATAAACTCTTCTACCATCAACCAAATCATATTTCCATATAGGAGCCGATGCCTTAAAATCTTCTACAAAGTCATTGATAAACTTCAAAGCTACTTTTCTTTGAGGACTAACAACTGCTGATATATATGAGCTTGTATGATTTGGAACATCTCCTTTAGAGTGAGCCATTAAAAGATATGCTCCCTCTTTTTGAGCTTTTTTCTGCCATGTATCAAACCAGCTATTTAATATAGGTTCATATATATCAAAACTAAGTCCACTTATACCATCTTCATCTCTTACAATTCCAATAAAAGGTATATATGCACCATAGTTTTTATCTCTCATCTCATTAAACCATCGATTTGTTATCTCCTCTACATGTAGAGGTCCATCGTGCAACTCTAGACTCATTTATCAGCCTCCACAGACTGGTGGTAGAAGTGATATTTTGTCGCCATCTTTTACTTTAGTATCAAGTGAGCAAACTAAAGCGTCATTGACTGCAACTGCACAAATCTCGAGCCACTCTTGCAACTCTTTATCGTCTTTAAACATCTCTTTTAAATCACTCAAGCTTTCTATATCTACCTCTATTGGCTCTCTGTTAAGTGGTCCTAAAAACTCTACTTTTATCATTATACTATCTCCTTTATATCTTTTATTAACTCATCTACTCGTCTCTTGGTTGAATCCCAAGAGAACACAAATCTATTTGAACCTCCAATAAAAGCATGAAAAATCCATCCTTTTCTCTTAAGTTCAACTTCTATTTCTGGAATTAACTTTATAAAAACCTCATTGGCATCAACTGGAAACATAAGATGAACTCCATCTATATTTTCAACTCCTTTTGCAAAGTAAGTTGCCATTTCATTTGCATTTTGAGCATTTTTTAGCCAAACATCATTTTCTAAAAGTCCGAGCCATTGTGCTGAGATAAATCTCATTTTTGAAGCAAGTTGCCCCGCTTGTTTTACTCTATACTCAAAATCTTCCGCTAACTCTTTTTTGAAAAATACAACTGCTTCACCAAATGCCATACCATTTTTTGTGCCACCAAAGCTAAGTACATCTACACCCGCTTTCCAAGTCATCTGTGCAGGAGTGCATCCCAAAGTTACAAGGGCATTTGCAAATCTTGCTCCATCCATATGAATTTTTAAGTTAAACTTATCGGCAACTTTTTTAATAGCCTTAATCTCTTTAACACTGTAAACAACACCTACTTCGTTTGACTGTGTTATACTAACAACTTTTGGCTTTGGATAGTGTATATCTGTTCTTTTTGTTGCCAACTCTTCAATACTTGTCGGGTTTAATTTTCCATTTTCCCCACTTGCAAGAAGTAGTTTTGAGCCATTTGATGCAAACTCTGGTGCACCACACTCATCTGTCTCAATATGAGCAACTTCATGACAAATAACACTATGATAAGACTGACATAGTGATGCTAAACTCAATGAGTTTGCTGCTGTTCCATTGAAAACAAAAAAAACTTCGCAATCGCACTCAAAAATCTCTCTTATTTTTTCTGAGATTTTGTGAGTATATTCATCATTTCCATATGCTACTGCTGAACCTGAATTTGACTCAATTAAGGCATTTAATACTTCTGGGCAGATACCAGAATAGTTGTCACTTCCAAATTGTTGCATCGCAATTTACCTTTTTTTTATGATTATACCAAAATAGTCTAACTATATGATATAATTTGCCTAAAAAAAGTGTATGCATGATTTTTGGTAAAATTGATTATATAAATCTACTCCCTTTTCACCTATTTTTAAAAAGATCATCTCTAAACAACGCACTAAAAAAATCTTGTGAATATAAAAAATCATTTCCTTCTAAGATAAATAGAGAGTTTAAATATAGAAGAGTTGATGGTGCATTTATCTCTAGTATTGAGTCAAATCGCAAGTCTATAAAAACACTACCGTTAGGAATTGTAGCAAAAAAACATGTTACAAGTGTTTTAGTTAAAAAAAACAGTAAAAGCACACAGGATCCTCACTCAGCTACTTCAAATGTCCTTGCAAGAGTTTTAAATATTGATGGTGAAGTTCATATTGGAGATAGTGCTTTAAAACTATATCTAGAGAACCCCAACAACTATACAGATCTTGCAAAGGTTTGGCATGAAAACTACAAACTTCCATTTGTTTTTGCTAGGCTTAGTGTAAATAGACATTTTTATACTTATAAAAAAATCTCAGATAGCTTTAAAAACAATCATACTAAAATACCGCAATATATTTTAAAAAAATATGCCTATGAACGAAACATACCTCCAAAAGAGATTTTGAAGTATCTTTCTTTGATAAGTTATGAAATAGGTCCAAAAGAGAGGAGAGGATTAAAGCTTTTTTTAAAAAAAAGCAATCTTCTCGGGAAAAAACAAAAACACACAAATGTGTAAACAAAGGAAAATTTATGTCAGTTCAAAATTATATTGACAAAGTAATGAAAACAACAATGCAAAGCACTCCAGGTCAAACTGAATTTTATCAAGCAGTTGAAGAAGTTCTCATGAGCTTAGAGCCACTTTTAAAGGCTGAGCCTAAATATGATGAGCAAAACATATTGGAGAGAATTGTAATACCTGAGAGACAAATCTTGTTTCGTGTTGTATGGATGGATGATTCTGGTAAAATTCAAACAAATATAGGCTATAGAGTTCAGTTTAACTCAGCAATCGGACCATATAAAGGTGGACTTAGATTTCATCCAAGTGTAAACCTAGGAATTATCAAGTTTCTTGGTTTTGAGCAAATTTTCAAAAACTCACTAACTGGTCTCTCTATTGGTGGCGGTAAAGGTGGATCTAACTTTGACCCTAAAGGTAAAAGTGATGGAGAAATCATGAGGTTTTGTCAGTCATTTATGATTGAGCTTTCAAAGCATATTGGTGAAACTAGAGATGTTCCTGCTGGAGATATTGGTGTTGGTGGCCGTGAGATTGGTTACATGTTTGGTGAGTACAAAAGACTTACTGGTAACTTTGAAGGAATACTAACAGGAAAAGGTGTTAACTGGGGTGGAAGTCTAGCAAGAACTGAAGCAACAGGTTTTGGTTCAGTTTACTTCGCTGGCAATGTACTAAACAAGCAGGATGATGATTTAGAAGGTAAAATTGCTACAGTATCAGGAAGTGGAAATGTTGCAATTTATACAATCCAAAAGCTATATGATATGGGTGCTAAGCCTGTAACATGTAGTGACTCTCGTGGTATGATTTATGATAAAAATGGTATCGACTTAGATAGCTTGAAACTTATAAAAGAGGCTAACAGACAATCTCTTGAGGAGTATGCAAAACTACATACTGATGCAACTTATCTTCCTGTTCATAGTTACCCAGAAGGAACAAATGCAGTTTGGGGAGTTCCTTGTGATATTGCATTCCCTAGTGCAACTCAAAATGAGCTAAACCTAGAAGATATGAAAAACTTACATAAAAATGGATGTAAATTAGTATGTGAAGGTGCAAATATGCCTACAACTCCAGAAGCAATTGAGTATATGCTTGCTAACGGCATTATGTACGGACCTGCAAAAGCTGCCAATGCTGGTGGTGTTGCCACTTCTCAACTAGAGATGAGTCAAAATGCAAGTATGCAAAAATGGTCATTTGCCGAAGTTGATTCTCAACTTAGATCAATTATGAAAAACATATTTGACCTTTCATACGATACTTCAAAAGAGTTTGGCTTTGAAGGAAACCTGATGGTTGGTGCAAATATAGCTGGATTCAAAAAAGTAGCTGATTCTATGATTGATCAGGGTGCTGTTTAAAAATTTAAAAAACCTATGGTGATACACAAGCGTATATCACCTTTGGTTCCGAACCTAAAAACAGCAAGAAATTGCTGTTTTTTTACTATTAGCCTACGGTGATGCACAAGTGCATATCACCTTTGGTTCCGAACCTAAAAACAGCAAGAAATTGCTGTTTTTTTACGGTTCTCAAGTATTAAAAACTCTATCCCCTGCATCGCCAAGACCTGGAACTATATATCCATTTTCGTTTAACTTTTCATCTATAGCTGCAATATAAACAGATACATCTGGATGAATTTTTGAAAATTTCTCAATTCCTTCAGGTGCTGCAACTATAGCAAGAAATCTTATATCTTTTACGCCCTTCTCTTTAAGAAAATTTACAGCATCGATAGCAGTTCCACCTGTTGCAAACATAGGATCTATGATGATAGCTGTTCTTTCTTTGTGATCTTCAGGAAGTTTAGCATAGTAAAACTCAGGCTCAAGCGTCTCTTCATTTCTTTGAAAGCCTAGAAATCCAACGCTTGCATCTGGAATAAGCTTAAAAATTCCATCTAGCATACCAAGAGCAGCTCTTAAAATAGGACAAATCATAAGTTTCGTATCTAGTTTTTTAGCACTTGCAGTTGCCACTGGAGTTGTTACTGTTGTATCTCTTAATGGCAAGTCTCTTGTTGCTTCAAAAAGCATGAGATATGAAATCTCATCTACTAAGAGTCTAAAGTGAAATGGATCTGTATTTTCATCCCTAAGTATAGTTAGCTTATGCTCTATTAGAGGGTGGTTGATTATATTGATATTTTTCATTATCCAATCGCCTTAAACATATCTTTTGTTACTTCACCTACATCTTTAGTGCCATCAAGTTCAACCATAACACCCATATCTTTGTAAAAAGCTATCAGTGGTGCTGTTTGCTCGTGATATGCTCCAAGTCTGCTCTTAACAGTCTCGGCATTGTCATCTTTTCTAACCATAAGCTTTCCACCACAGTAGTCACAAATATCTTCAACTTTACTAGGGTTAAACTCTACATGAAAAGATGCTCCACAATCAGGACATACCCGTCTGCCTGTAATTCTACCGACTATAAGTGAATCTGGAACATTTAGTGATATTACCTTATCTAGTGATATATTCATATCATTCATTAGATCTCTCAAAGCTTCTGCTTGAGGAAGAGTTCTAGGAAATCCGTCAAGAATAAAACCATTTTTACAGTCATCTTGAGCTAGTCTATCTTTTATGATTCCTATAATTGTAGAATCAGGAACAAGCTTGCCCTCATCCATAAACTTTTTTGCTTCCATTCCCATTGCAGTCTTATCTGCAATTGCAGCTCTTAGTATATCTCCTGTTGAAATCTGCGGAATACCATATTTTTCGATTAGAAACTTTGCCTGAGTGCCTTTTCCTGCACCAGGTGCTCCAAATACCATTAAATTCATGAGAGTACTCTCCTTAGTTTATTTGGAGTAAGTATATAAAAATTGTATTTAATAAGAGATAAGAGATAAAATTTAGAAATATCAAGCAAGTAGAACTTGCTTGATATTTGTTGTATTACTTTCTTTCAGTCTCTATCTGCCAAGATAACTTTGAGTAATATGCATCTATATCAAAACTCTCACTTACTCTTGCAACACCATCTTCGATTGCTGCACGAGCCACTGCTGTGCTTACTTCAGGAAGAACTCTTCGATCAAATGGCTTTGGAATTATATAATCATAACCAAATTTCAAGTCTTCTCCACCATATGCCTCTTTAACATAACTTGGAACATCTTTTTTTGCAAGTTCTGCTAGTGCTCTTGCAGCTGCCATTTTCATACCTTCTGTTACTTTAGTTGCTCTTACATCTAAAGCTCCTCTAAAGATAAATGGGAAGCCAAGAACATTGTTAACTTGATTAGGATAGTCACTTCTTCCTGTTCCCATCATTACATCATCCCTAACTTCTTTTACAAGCTCTGGTAGAACCTCTGGAACTGGATTTGAGAGGGCAAATATAATTGGTTCTGTGTTCATGCTTTTTATCATTTCTTTACTTACTATATTTGGAGCAGAAAGCCCTAAAAACATATCGGCACCCTTCATTGCATCGTCTAGAGTTCTGTCATCCGTCTCAATTGCAAATTGTGCTTTGTATTTGTTCAAATCGTCTCTCTTAGAGTGAATCACACCTTTTGAGTCAAGCATTACAATATGATTTGCACCCAATAGTCTATACATCTTTGCACATGCAATTCCTGCTGCTCCCGCTCCTGAAACAACAATTTTCATCTTTTTTATGTCTTTTCCACTTATCTCAAGTGCATTGATAAGCCCTGCTGTAGTTATCATAGCAGTTCCATGTTGGTCATCGTGCATAACTGGGATATCTACTAAAGCTTGAAGTTTTTCCTCAATTTCAAAACATTTTGGAGCTTTAATATCTTCAAGATTAATTCCACCAAATGTTGGTGCCATAGCTCTACAGATATCTATAATCTTCTGTGGGTCCTTCTCGTCAAGCTCAATATCAAATGCATCTACATTTGCAAATGCTTTAAAAAGTACAGATTTGCCCTCCATAACTGGCTTACCTGCAACTGCACCAATATCTCCCAACCCAAGAACTGCTGTACTATCCGTAATAACCGCTACTAAATTACTCTTGTTTGTATACTTATATGCCAATTCAGGATCAGCCTCTATGTCACGGCAAGGATATGCGACACCTGGAGTGTATGCCATTGAAAGATCTCTTGCTGTGTCGCATGGTTTTGTAATTTCAATTCCTATCTTACCACCAATATGGTACTCTAATGATTCCTCTTTTGTAACCTTAATACTCTTTGCCACTCTATTCTCCTCTGCTAATTAAGTTGTCAATTCTTTTAACAACATCTTTGTAACCTACAATGCTAAGTACATCAAACACCGATGGGCTAACCGCACTACCGACAATTGCAATTCTTATAGGCTGTGCTAAGTGTTTTAGCTTTAAGCCTCTTTTTTCTAAAAAGTTATTTGCAACCTCTTTAAAATCTTCAGGTAGAGTTACTTCACCTTTTGATTTTAACTCTTTATTAAATGCCTCCAAAATTTCTAAGGCATCATCTTTTAAAAACTTCTCTACTGCTTTCTGATCATATTCATTTGGCTCAATTATAATAGAATTAACCATAGACTTTAATTCATTTATATCTTTCGCTCTATCTCTTAATAAATCTATAAGCTGCTCTTTTTTTTCAAACCTACTCAAATCTAGTTCATACTCTTTTAATACTTCTACTAATCTCTCTGTAGGTAGATTTTTGATATAGTGTGCATTAATCCAAGATAGTTTTTCTGCATTGTATGCTGATGCTGATTTATTAATCTCATTTGGATCAAAAAGCTCTAGCATTTCACTCATACTAAAGATTTCTTGATCACCATGGCTCCAACCTAAACGAACCAAAAAGTTTAAAAGTGCTTCAGGCAAGATACCCTCTTTTTTGTACTCCATAACATCCATTGCACCATCTCTTTTCGAAAGTTTCTTACCACTTGGATTAAGTATCATAGGAACATGATAGAACTTAGGAATTTTAAATCCCAAAGCATCATAAACAACTATCTGCTTTGGCGTATTGGAAAGATGATCATCCCCGCGGATTACCTCTGTAACTCCCATAAGTGCATCATCAACTGCTACAACAAAATTATATAGCGGTGTGCCGTCTGCTCTTGCTATTACAAAATCATCTAAAGCATCTTTTACATCAAACTTAACTTCACCCTTAACCCCATCTTTAAAACTAATCTCTCCCTCTAAAGGTGCCTTTATGCGAACTACTGGTTCAATGTCGCTTGGAACTTCTCCTTGGAAATCTCTATACCTTCCATCATACTTAGTTCGCTCTTTATTTGCTTTTTGCTTCTCGTAGAGTGCATCTCTCTCGTCTTGACTCATATAACAATAGTAAGCTTTTCCTTCATCTAAAAGCTGCTTAATATATTTTTTATATATATCAAATCTTTCTGATTGATAAGTAATATCTCCATCATGACTCAGTCCTGTCCATCTAAAAGCCTCTTCGATAGCAAGTGCTGCCTCTTTTGAGTTTCTTTTAAGATCAGTATCTTCAATGCGTAGTAAAAACTTTCCGCTATTTTTCTTTGCCCAAAGGTAGCTGTAGAGTGCGGTTCTGAGTCCCCCTATATGTAAGTATCCTGTTGGTGATGGTGCAAAACGAGTTACAAGCATAAAATGTCCTTAAATTGTGTCAAATTGTTACTCTTGTATAGAAATTATAGAAATTTTTTTTCTTATTGAGTTAATTTAGCATATTTTAATTTAGTTTTTTAAAAATAATGTTATCATTGTAAGCTATTTTTACTTACAAAAGGATTATTATTGAAAATTATTCAACGAATTTTAGTTGGAGCATCCATCTTCGCAACACTAGGATTTTCAGGTATTATAACCGGTGTTTCTGTCATTATAAACGATGAGCCTATAACTCTCTATGAGGTCTACAAATACTCACAAAAGTATAAAGTATCAAAAAAAGAGTCTCTTGAGATTCTAGTCAGACAAAAACTTGAGCAATCACAAATAAAAAAACTAGGAATAACAGCAGATATATTTGAGGTAGATAACTATATTGACAACTTAGCAAGTAAAAACAATATGAGCCAATATGAATTTTTAAACATGCTCAAAAGCAAAGATATAAAAATTACCGATTATAAAAAAGAGTTAAAGAACAAAATCAAAACAGATAAACTGTATCAAACTATATATAGAGATAAAATAAAAGGTATTGAAGAGAGCGAACTAAAAAAATTCTATGATGATAACCAAGAAGAGTTCAAACTTGCAGGTAGTTTTGATGTAAACATATATACAGCACAAAATCCCAATGATCTAGTAGCAATACAAAAAAATCCTATGCTCCAACCAAAAGGGGTTAAGATTCAATCTAAAACACTATATGCAAAAGAGTTAGATAGAAATCTTAATGCTCTACTAAACAGAACTAAAGATGGAACATTTACTCAAATAATAAATAACAAAGAGGGAAGTACTATGTTGTTTGTAAAAAGTAAAGGAGACTTTCAAACCATACCTTTTGAAAAGGCAAAACCAAACATATATAGAGTTCTCTCGCAACAAAAAGAGCAAAAGGCAATCAAAGATTACTTTGAAAAACTTAAGTCTTCTGCCTCAATTGTAGTAGTAAGACCACCTTCATAATGTGGGTACCTATAGTCTAATAAGTGCCTGACATTTATTGTCAGGCACTTAACTAAAGTTCTATAATTTAATACTTTGAGAGATAGTTTGTATCAAAATTATTGCTAATAAAATCTTGATTGTCCATCATTTTTGAGTGAAAATCGATAACTGTCTTAATCCCCTCAATCTGATACTCTCCAAGAGCTTGTTTCATCTTAGCAATTGCCTTGTCTCTATCTTCTGCCCAAACTATAAGTTTACCAATCATTGAGTCATAAGTAGGAGGAACGCTATACCCTTGATACATATGAGAGTCAACTCTTACATTACGGCCACCTGGAGCTACATACTTTGTAATTTTTCCTGGGCTTGGAATAAACTTAACAGAGTCTTCTGCTGTAATCCTACACTCGATTGAGTGTCCTTTTAGGACTATAGTGTCTTGTGCTGGAAGCTCTTCACCCTCTGCCACTCTTATCATAAGCTCAATTATATCAATGCCACTTACCATCTCACTAACACAGTGCTCAACTTGAAGTCTTGTGTTCATTTCCATAAAGTAGAAATTTTTATCTGCATCTAGTAAAAACTCAAAAGTTCCTGCATTTTCGTAGTTCAAATACTTCACCGCTTTTACTGCAACTTCATGAAGCTTAGCTCTTGTTTTCTCATCAAGAACAACAGCCGGAGACTCCTCAATGAGCTTTTGATGGCGACGCTGTAAAGAGCAATCTCTTTCGCCTATATGAATAGCATTACCATGAGAATCCCCAATAACTTGAACTTCAATGTGGCGAGGATCTTTGATATACTTTTCCATATAGAGTGTTCCATCTCCAAAAGCTGTCAACGACTCACTCTCAGCAGAAAGATAAGCAACTTCTAAATCCTCTTCTCTCTCAACAACACGCATACCACGACCGCCACCGCCTGCACTCGCTTTTACAATTACTGGGTAGCCAATCTGCTTTGCCATTTCAACAGCTTCTGCAACATCACTAAGGGCACCTTCACTTCCCTCTATAACAGGAACTCCAGCTTTTTTCATAACCTCTTTAGCTTTTGATTTATCGCTCATCAAAATCATAGCATCAACAGAAGGTCCAATAAATTTTATATTATGGTGTCCGCAAATCTCTACAAAGCTCTGGTTTTCACTTAAAAAGCCATACCCTGGAAAAATTGCATCACAGCCACTAATCTCTGCTGCACTTATGATAGCTGGTATGTTAAGATAACTTCCGCTAGAAGCCGCTTCTCCAATACAGATACTAGCATCTGCATACTTCAAATAAAGAGCATCTTTATCTGCTTTTGAGTAAACAGCAATCGCTTTTTTCCCCATCTCTTTTATGGTTCTTATCGCACGAAGAGCTATCTCTCCTCTGTTTGCAACAAGAATCTTTTCAATAATCGCCATTGTTAAACTTTCTCAACCACAAACAGTGGCATATCGAATTCAACTGGCTGACCATCACTAAGAAGAATCTCTTTTATTCTACAATCAAATTCAGCTTCAATCTCATTCATAATTTTCATTGCTTCAATAATTGCAACTGCTTGACCTTTTTTTACAACTGTTCCAACCTTTACAAAAGGTTCAGCTCCTGGAGCAGGTGCTGTGTAAAATGTCCCTACCATTGGTGATTTGATACTATCCCCACTAACTTCTTCTACCACAGGAGTTGCTGCAGTTTCAACTGAAGATGCAACTGCAACTGGTGCTGCTGCGGGAGCAGGTGCTGATACGACAGTATTTCCCTCTAAACCTTTTTGTAACTCTATTAAAAAATCACCATTTTTAATTTTTAATTTTGTGATGTCACTTCCATCAAAAAATCTCATTAAATCTTTAATTTCTCTATTTGTCATATAGTTTTCCT
>JALSME010000129.1 GCA_026987955.1 Sulfurospirillum sp. | reverse complement strand
ATTGACTGGATACCTCTCTTTAGCATTAGATCATCAGCATATTATGAATTATACAGATTATGTAGATCCTCTTTCCTCAAAAGTGCTAGATATACCAGATGCTAGCAGTGGAAACTATGCATTTTTATGGGATAAAGATTTTTCATGTATATCTCACCCTAGAGATTATTTTATAGTTGGTTATGATGCAAAAAATGGTGAAAAAGTAGCCGGCTGGATAGACTCTTCTTTAGCCAATAAATTTAAAGATAGCAACACAAGTAATCTAAATAATTTTTTAGAAAAACAACCTCTCTTTTTTGAGCAATCATTAAAGAAAAAACCAAATATAGAGCAGGTTAAAAATGGTAAAATTGGTTTAGATTGTAAATACCTAAATTTTGCTCCCCAGTGTAAAGGATGGTTAGATTTAGTTAGCGATGGTGGTTATGGCTCTTTTGTTATTCATTGGAGCAATGTATGGAAATTGACCACTGCTGCTGCAATACCATACTATACAGGTCAATATGGTCAAACAAAGATAGGTTTTGGTTTTGTTACTATAGGAGCAAATATTGAAGAGTTTCATAGTGCAGCTATGAAAACTAAAAAAAATATAGATAAGATATTTAAGAAAGAAAACAACAATATTAGAAATACAATACAAGAAATATCTAACAAAATATATGAAAATATCAAATCACAAATAAATAAGATGATGATAATAACCATAATCTTAATTATAATTGTTATATATGTTGCCATATTAATAGCAAATAACATAGCAAATCGTATCAATAAAATTTTAATTGGAACAAAAAAATTAAAAGAGAATAATTTTAATTATAAAATTGAGTCTAACTCAAATGATGAAATTGGTCAATTAGCCAAATCTTTTAATGAAATGTCTAGCTCAATTAATACTCTAAATATAGGACTAAAAAAGCAGCTTATTACAGATGATTTAACAGGACTTCATAACAGAAGAGCTCTATATAGTGATATTAAAGTAGGTAATGTAAAAACATTAATTATATTAGATATAGATTCCTTTAAAAATATCAATGACTACTACGGTATTAATGCAGGAAACTATATACTAAAAGAGTTTTCTCTCTCATTGAAAATATTCATTGAAAAATATAGCTTACATCTCTATAGAATTGGTTCAGATGAGTTTGTTCTACTTAAAAATCAGAAATACTCTAAAAAATACATTGAACAAATTATTATGGATTTACACCGCTACATATCATCTATACATTTTAAAGAAGAGGATTTACATATTGATACAACAATATCATTTACATGTGGAGTATCAGTGGGAAAAGAAAATTTAATTTCATTTGCTGATTTAGCTCTAAATGAAGCAAAAAATACTAAATCTCTTTATCTAGTGTATGATTCTAAAAATCCAAATATGAATAAGCATAAAGAGTATATCTTGTGGAGAGAAAAAATAGAATATGCAATTAAAGAAGATAATTTTGTTCCTTATTTCCAACCAATAGTTGATGTAAAAAACCCTAAAAATAAAAAATATGAATGTTTGATTCGTATGATTGATAATGGGAATATAATATCACCTTATATGTTTTTAAATGTTGCAAAAGAATCAAAATTGTATCCAAAGCTCACGAGGATTATGATAGAAAAAACATTTAAAGTATTTCAAGATATTGATGCTAGTTTTTCAATTAATATATCAATTGATGATATACAAAATAAACAGACTGTAGAATTCATATTAGAGTCTTTAAAAAAATATAATATACAAAACAAATTAATTTTTGAAATACTTGAAACAGAAGAGATTGATAATTTTGAAGATATTTATCCATTTATAAAACAGATGAAAAAGCTTAATGTCAAATTTGCTATAGATGATTTTGGATCAGGATATTCAAATTTTTCATATATATTAAAAATAAAACCTGATTTTCTTAAAATAGATGGCTCACTAATAAAAAATATACACTTAAATTCAGACGAATACTACCTTGTTGATTCTATAGTAAAATTTGCAAAGTCTTTAGATATAAAACTTATTGCAGAGTATGTTTCTACAAAAGAGATTTTTGATATTCTAACAGATTTTGATATAGATTATATGCAAGGCTACTACTTTAGTGAACCACAAGAACAAATATAAACAGTATTTTTTGTATAAACTATCTTATATAAACTGGAACTCTTTTTGCTTGTATCTATAAAAGGAGATTTTATGCAAATATCATTTTCACCTGAAATGTTAGCGATTACAATTGTTGATGATGCTAATACATTTTATCATTTACAAAATATTATAGAGAAAAATTTTTCTAAAAGAATCGGCAGAAAAAACAAAACAATAGTTTTTAAAAATGAAAATGAAAATGTTCAAAGAAGATATTTTTTAAAATTAATTGATAAAATTTATAGAAGACAAAACAATATGTTTGATGAGCAAGTATCAATAAATATAAAAAATGCATTAGATAAAACAATTAAAATTATTCATCTAAAATCAAATCAGCTACAACAACAACTAAATATTTCAATCAAAATTGAAGATAACTATGCTGTAATATTTAATATTGGATCAAAGAATTCTATACTTGTAGCATATCTTAAAAATTATTTCAAAAATCATTTAGTTAAATATAGGCTAAAAAACAATACAATAACACTCTACCCTCACTCTGAAAATACTGCTATCCTACTAGAAAAGCTTTTAAGTCAAAAAGAAATTGTTGGTAGTTATGTTGATTTTCATTACAATATTGATGAGTTTATAAAATATAAATCAACACTATTAAAAAAAGTAAATAGGCATAAAAAATTTAATGCTCTCTTCTCTTTACTTGAAGAGTTTTATGAAGTTTTAGAGTGTAAAGCAGATGATAATTTTGATACCATTAGGAAAAATTATATTAAATTAGTTAAACTATATCACCCAGATAGAGTTTCTATTACAAACCCATCTCTAACAACTCATTATAGCAATAAATTTCAAACAATTCAACACGCATATGAGATGATAAAAATACATTTTGAGCATGAAAAAATTGCATAACTATTTTTAATTAACTTTTTAATGAATATAGTTTTTTTCTCTCGCTAGATCCTGCTATATTGAACTCTTTTCGGTATTTAGTAATAGTTCTTCTTACCATCTTAACACCAAATTTTTTCTCAATAAAGGCAAGTATTTTAACATCGCTCAGTGGTTTTTTATGATCTTCAAACTTAACAAGTTCACGCATATACTCTTTGATTGCACTATTTGAGATATTTTCTTCAACTGCAGTTGAAAAAAACTGTTTTAGTGGAATTATCCCTCTACTGCATGAAAGATATTTACCAGATATTGCTCTAGATATTGTTGAAGGGTTTCTTTCTAAATCATCCGCGATATCTTTTAATTTCATAGGTCTAATTGATTTTCCAAAGAAAAAATCGTATTGATGTTCAACAATCATAAGCCCAATTTTATATAGTGTAGCCTTTCTCATCTCTAATGCATCAACCAGGTCTTTTGCATCCTTGATTTTAGAAGCTACAAAAGAGTGTCCCTTGTCTAATCCATCCGTTTCTATTATTATTTCAGGGTAATATGCATCATTCAAAGCCACTTCAATGACCCCCTTACTATCATAAACAAAAATATCTGGAATAACCTGCACCTCATCCTCTAAAAAGTCAATTGCGGGTGGATTTTTGAACTTCTTTATAACTTTTAATGCATTTTGAAAATCTTTATGTTCACTATAGTTTTCTATAGCTTCAAAATTACATATAAGCTCTCTAATAAATCTTGCTAGTCCCTCTTCAACTTCTATATCATCAAGTTGAAATAAAAATGCCTCTTTAAAATCAACTGCACCAATACCAAGTGGCTCAAGATAAGAAAACCTCCCTCTTACACTCTCGACTCTAGACTCATCAATACATAGTTTCTTTGCTATCTTACTAGTAGACTCTGCATCAAAATAACCCTCATGATTAATATTTTCTATAATTTCATATGCTATATTTTGAGATATTTTAGTTGGAAAGAGAGGAGGATTTATCTGCTCATATAGAGTATCATAAAGAGATTTTTTATTAATTGTAAGTGCTTCTATGGTTTCAGAAACACTATTTTTACTAAGCTCTGAAAAAAAACTCTTTTTAGCAAATTTTTTGTCTGGCTTTTCATTGCCAGCACGAACCTGTATAAAAGGATTTGCTTGAACAAAAGGTTCGATAGCTTCAGTAAGAGAGTCTAAATCAGATTGTAAAATTGGCAACCAACTACGAAGTGTAGATGAGAGTTTTTGTTTCTGATTTTGCGAAACTCTCTGCTTTAGCATTATAACTTAAACTCCTCACCTAAGTAAAACTTACGCACTAACTTATCTTCTCCAACCTCTTTACTAGTACCACTTGCAAGAAGTGAGCCATCTTTGATAACATAGGCTCTATCACAAATATCTAGCGTCTCTCTAACATTGTGATCTGTAATAAGAACACCAATATCAATTTTGACCAAATCTCGCACTATATTTTGTATATCAGCAACCGCAATAGGATCAACTCCAGCAAAAGGCTCATCAAGAAGTAAAAACTTAGGTTGAATTGCAAGCGACCTTGCTATCTCGCATCTTCTTCTCTCTCCACCACTTAAACTTAAACCTTTTCTTTGACGAATTGGCTCTATATTTAACATATCTAAAAGTTCTTCAACTCTTCTTTCTCTGTCCTCTTGTTTATCGTATATTATCTCTGTTGCAAGCATTAAGTTTTCTTCAACACTTAGCTCTTTAAATATACTTGACTCTTGAGGTAAATAGCCAATGCCAAGTTTTGATCGCTTGTGTAGCGGCATATTCGTCAATTTTTGCTCATCTAAGTATACTTCCCCTTTTGTTGGAGAAATCAAACCACAAATCATGTAAAATGTAGTTGTTTTACCAGCACCATTTGGACCAAGAAGACCAACAATCTCGCCACTTTTTACATGCAAAGATATATCACTAATTATAGTTGTTCTTTTGATTGTCTTAACAAGCTTTTCTATTTTGAGTGTGTGCATATATACTTCCTTTTTTCACCCGCTACTTCTATCTCTATTTTCATAAATTTAAATCCCATTTTTTTTAGAATCTCTTCGAGCTTTTCATCTGCCCACTCTATTAAATGATATTTTGGCTCATCTAATTTCTCAAACAGACCACTTTGCAAAAAAGCATCGACTCCATTTTGATATATATCATAATGACAAACTCTATTTCCATACTCATTCATAACAGAAAATGTAGGTGAAGACACCTCTACATGTAGACCGAGTTCCTCTACAAATTTTTTTACAAAAGTTGTCTTACCAGATGCTAAATTACCTTTTAAAAGAACTATGCCATCTTCTCCAATCTCTTGTATAACTTCTTTTACAAAAGTACTTAATTCATCTAGTGAGTATGTTTTCATAAAGAGT
Organism: Sulfurospirillum sp.; assembly: GCA_026987955.1. Taxonomy (GTDB): domain Bacteria; phylum Campylobacterota; class Campylobacteria; order Campylobacterales; family Sulfurospirillaceae; genus Sulfurospirillum_A. The sequence goes on along the minus strand of JALSME010000129.1, from coordinate 1,204 downwards.
TAGATACCTTAATAATCTCTTTTAGTTTCTCTTTAGCCTTGGCACTTTTTATAGTATATTCTGCTATTTCTAGTCCATCTTGTATATCTCTTGCCATTCCATCAACTACTAATGATGCAGCAGAGTTTATCATAACAATATCTCTTTGAGCATCTGTTGCATCTTGAGAAAAAATCTTATGTACTATATCTGCATTAAAATTAGAGTCACCACCCATGATAGCTTCAAGTGAAACTTTTTTGATCCCAAATTTTTGTGGGTCAATCACTTCTTCTGTAATCTTTCCGTCCATAAGCCTAGCAACATAAGTTACATCGCTTATACTTATCTCATCCATATGTTCTTGTGAGCTAACCACCATAGCTGAATTTGCTCCATTTATCCTCAAAGCTTCTGCTATCTTGGGTACAAAAACTTTATCAAAAACACCAAGCATACTTTTTTGTACACCGGCAGGATTGGTTAGTGGTCCAAGTATGTTAAATATAGTCTTATCTGGAATCGATTTTCTAACAGGCATGATAAATTTCATCGCTGGATGATGATTTTGTGCAAACATAAAAGTAAAACCAGTCTTCTCAAGAAGTTTTGCACTATTTTCAATACTCAAATCAAGCCTTACTCCAAGTTTTTCAAACATATCTGCACTACCTGACTTACTTGTAATAGACCTACTTCCATGTTTTGCTACAAAACAGCCAGCAGCAGAACATAAAAGAGCAACAGTTGAAGAGATATTAAAACTCCCAATCTTATCTCCACCAGTTCCTACTATATCTATCAGTTTTGGTTTTAATTCAGGCTCTACATGTAGAGGTATTGCATGACTTCTCATAACACTTGCTGCTGCAGCTATGGAGTCCACTGAAGTTGTTTCATCCAACTTTAAGGACACAAGAAATTCTCTCATCTGCTCATTACTCATCTCATGGTTAAATAGAGATTCAAATACTTGTTTAGATTCATTGTAATTCATTGACATACTCACTCTGCTTTGATTTTGGGATTGTTTTTGTAACTGGGATTTGCAAAACTTCATAGCTAACACTCTTTTTAAGGTAGTTAATTGTAATTTTATCACCCACCTTAACATCTTTAGCAGCTTTTACTACCTTGCCGTTAATTTCAACTACACCATTTCTACACATATCTTCAGATACTGATCTTCTTTTAGTAATATTAACCGAATTTAAAAATTTATCTA
>JALSME010000128.1 GCA_026987955.1 Sulfurospirillum sp. | reverse complement strand
TCTTGCAACCTTTTGCCTCGCAATTGCATACTTCTCTTATCGCTAGTATGCCTTAGTTTATTTTTGGATGGCTATAAGTAGGCGACTAAATATTGACTACACATAAAAATGTTATGATTATGTTATATCAAATACAAGGATGGTTATGAAAAAAGATAGTAAGCTAAAATTAGCTGGCGCACTTTTAGGTGCTACTCTTATTACTGCTACAGCTGGTGTAGCAAGTGATATGAAAAAGAGTGGTGATGAGATGAGTAAATCAGAATCAATGATGAAAGATAACAATATGACATCAGCAGAGATGATGAAAAAGAAAAAAGAGATGCAAGAGATTGCAAAAGCAGCTGATAAAAAACAAGCTGTAAGTAAGTGGGGCTAATCTAAAGGTTCAAGTTTGAACAACATAAAAGGATTAGGACTAGGTCTAAGAAAAGAGTTTTTACATCAAATCGATGAAGATGGGTTTTTGCCAGATTGGTGGGAGATTGCTCCTGAAAACTGGTTTAATATTGCTTTTCATCATAGAGAAAAGTTTGAACAAATGCTCTTTCTAAGACCAACAGTCGCCCATGGCGTTTCTCTGTCGATTGGTTCTGATGAGCCAATCGATATGAAGTTTTTGAAGAAGATGAAGAATTTTCTTGATTATTACAACATAGAACACTACTCAGACCACATAAGTTTTAGCTCACTTGAGGGTATGCAAACTTATGATTTACTCCCTATAAATATGACAAAAAAGAGCTTAGATTTTATAAGCGATAAGATAAAAAAAGTAGAAGACTATCTTTGTAGACCACTCATGCTTGAAAATGCTACTTACTATTACTTGCCAAAATCAGACATGCGAGAAGTAGACTTTATAAACGAGTTGATGGAAAAATCTGGTGCAAAACTACTGTTAGATGTTAACAATATCTATGTCAATGGACAAAATCACAGTTTTAATCCGTATGATTTTTTAGATGAACTTGATTTGAGCAAGGCTGCTTATATACATGTTGCAGGTCACTATATGAATAGAGAGCTTGGTATGCTCATAGACTCACATGGTTTTAAAGTTACAAAAGAGGTTTGGGAGTTTTTAGACTATACACTTAAAAAAGTAGATATTCCTGTTATGATAGAGAGAGATAATAATATCCCCTCATATAAGGCGATGCAAACAGAGTTTAAAATGATGCAAAAAGTAGTTAAAAGTGTATAGCGAGCAACAAAATCTTTTGTATGTAGCACTTGGAAAGGAAAAGTCTACATGTAAAGGAAAAAAGGTATATAAAAGCCTTGTTTTTAAAGTCTTTTTTGATGCACTTAGTTCAGCTTATCCTCTCTTTTATGCTATTGTTAAAAGAGAAGAGTTTGAAAATATAGTTCGTGAGTTTATGAGTTATGGAGCAAAATCCATAGAGATGTGGAAGATGCCAAATGAGTTCAGAAAGTTTGTAAAAAAGTATAAGAAGTTTAGAAGTATAGCTTTTACGGATGATCTTTTATGGTTTGAGTGGGTAGAGGTTGAGCTAATGATGAAAAACTATATGCTTTTTAAGCCTGAAAAATTTTCATATAAAAATAGCTATAGGCTTAGCAAAAGTGCCATTTTAAAAAAACTAAAATATAGAGTTTTTGAAGAGGGCAATTTTGAAAAAAAAGAGACTTGTTATCTTTTAGCATATTATGATTTTGGGCTATACAAAGTTTTTTATAGAGAAATTTCATTAGTAATGTACCTTTTTTTAAGAGAGTTAGATAAAAAAGGGTTAAAAAAAGCTATAAATTTGATAGCAAAAGAGAGTGCACAAGAGACAAAAGATGTAAAATCTTTTTTTAAAGAAAGTCTACAAGAGTTAGTAGAATTGAAAATTTTAAATACAAATTAGATACAATGTAGAAAAAACTAAAAGGATATAGTATTGTTAACATTAAACGAGTTAAAAACAAGTGGAATATGGCCTCAAAATAAATCTTTTACAAATAAAGAGGGTATAAAAGAGTTAAATAAGCTTGGTTTAGAGATGTTTTATTCTGGGAAAAATGGAGACCTCTATCTCATACCAGATGCAAAAAAAGATGTAGTTTTACTTATGCGCTCAGACAGGGTCTCTGTTTTTGATATTCCTATTAGTGATACCATAAAGGGTAAAGGGAAAATTCAAAATAGTATCTCAACTTTTGGAGCTAAGTATGCAAAAAAGATGGGTATAAAAACTGCTATAGATTTTGACTACGAGGTTAAAGGTCTTGATGATGAATATAAACAAAGAAGCCAAGTTATTGAGCTTTGTCGTCCTTTTGAAGTAGAAATTGATAGTGAAATTGTGCAACTTGAGTTGATTTATAGAAACTACTTGACCGGTTCACTATATAAGGCATATAAAAATGGGAAAGATCCATATAATTTAAAATTAGAGGCTGGACTGGAAGAGTGGCACAAGTTTGATGCTCCTATCTTTACTCCTACAACAAAAGGTGATACAGATGAACCCTTAGATGCTAAAAAAGTAGTTTCTAAAATCCCAGAGATAGCAAAAACTATGGAAAAACTTTTTATAGATTTTTCTAGATATGCACATACTAAAGGTATTACTGTAGTTGATACAAAATTTGAAGTTTTTATAAATTCAAATGGAGACTGGGTGCTTGGAGATGAGATATTAACTCCAGAGAGTAGTAGATTTATTATGAATTCTGATTTTGAAGCTGCTAATTATAAATCTATGGATAAACAAATTATTAGAAACTATGCAATTAAAGATGGCTGGAAAGAAAAATGGGCAAAAGAAAAAGCAGTCTTTCCAAATCAAAATTTTTTAGTGGCTTCTATCCCAGATGACATAAAAAAAGAAGTTCTTTTAGGATATGAGTATATTTATTCTATTCTAACATAAAGTACACACTAGAGGTGTATAATACTAAATGAAAATTTTACTACTAGAAGATGATCCTATTTTATCAGATATACTTTCACATCACTTAAGAGAGTCTGGTTATGATGTTTCTCATGTTAAAGATGGAGAGAGTGCTTTAGATGTGGCAAGTGAGATTAAATTTGATCTGCTTTTATTTGATATAAATGTACCCAAAAAGAGTGGGCTTGATGTTGTAAAGTCTCTAAGAGAGTACAACAATACTACACCAGCAATTGTCATTACAGCTTATCAAGATACAACTCATATGAAGATTGGATTTGAAAGTGGCTGTGATGATTATATAAAAAAACCATTTGATTTAGAAGAGCTAGATCTTCGTATAAATAATATTAAAAAAAGATTTTCTATTGAGAGTGAAGATGTAATTGAACTCGATTCAAATATAAAACTAATTCCCACTAAAAATAAGCTAACTGTAGGAGAAAATGAGTATCAGATTGCACATAAAGAGTGTGAAATACTTCTTTATTTGAGTAGCCATAAAAAACGAGTTGTCTCCGCAGATGAGCTTATGCAAAATCTTTGGGAGTATGAGTCCATGCCAAGTGACGCTACTATACGAGTATATATAAAAAACTTACGCAATATTCTAGGATATGAGAGAATTCAGACTATAAGAGGAAGTGGGTACTATTTTGAATAGTGAAGAGAGAAAGGCACTCTTTAGTTTTTTAGCCATATATATACTTTCAGCTATGGTATTAGTTTCTATTATAGTGTTTTTATACTATAACAAGGAGATAGTTTCTATAGATAACCAATGCTCAATTGAGATGTCAAATAAAGCAATGTTGATTGAAAAAGAGATTATGCAAGCTTATATGGAGAATAAAGAGTATAAATTCAATGTCAATTCAACAACTCTTCGTGTAGGTCTTTTTGATAAAGATGGTAATCCGATATATTCAAATTTAGATTCTAAAACAGTGTATCTATCTAAAAAAGCATATAGAAGTAATACTCATGAGTATCATATAGATAAACTTGATAAACCTATTTTCAATGTGAGTTATATTGTTGTAGAGGGTAGCGAGGGAGCTAAGCAGAAGCTTAAATTGATGATTGTTATTACTATGGTTGTACTTGCAACATTGGTTTTTGTTGGCTTTATAGGGTATTTTTTAAGTAGGCAGCTTACTGCTCCAATTAAGGCGAGAGTTGAGAAGCTAAACCGTTTTATTAAAGATAGTGCACATGATATAAATACACCAGTATCGGCTCTTATGATGAGTGTTTCTTATTTGAAAACAAAAAAAGAGGTTGACAAAAGAGTGTTAAATCATATATCTATTAGTGCTAAGCTTATATCTCAAATTTATAACTCTCTTTCGTTTATTGCTTTTGATGATAAAGATGAAGTTATTGATGAAGAGTTTGATTTAAGTGATCTTATTAAAGAGAGTGTTAGATTTTTTGATGAAATTGCAGCTATTAGAGGCAATAAAATAGTATGTGTATTGGAGTCAACTATGGTTAACATGGACCGCTCACGCATGCAAAAAGTTATCAATAATCTAATATCAAATGCATTAAAATACTCTTACCCTGACACAGAGATAAAAATCAACTTAAAGGATGGAATTTTTAGTATTGAAGATAGGGGGATAGGTATAGCAAAAGATGACCAAAAAGCAGTATTTGATAGATATGAGAGAAAGAGTAAGGATATTGGTGGTTTTGGAATTGGATTAAATATTGTAAAAACAGTTTGTAATGCTTATAATATAGAGATAAAACTCGAATCGGAGCTAGAAAAAGGAACTACTTTTTCTTTAGTCTTCCCTAGCTATACTTCTTGATTTCTTGCTTTAGATTAACCAATACACTGCTTTGTCTTATTGAGATATAGTTCCTAATTTTTGACTTAATAGGGGTGCTTGGCGTTATATTTAGTATGATTTTGTTATCTACAATACTATATATCATAGCTTTTGTTTTTATAGTTGCTAAAAAACTTTTTTTAGTAGGAATTTGAAACTGCACTGAAATATTGGTACCCCATAGAGGTTTTTCACTAAGTATTTTGATGTTCTCTGGTTTAACATGAATTGCAATAGAGTTCTCAGATAGTGATGCAATTGTACCGTCTAAAAGTTTTTTGTTTTCAAGAGATATTGAAACATATATATCTCGTTCTGGTTCAACTCGCATGCTTGAGCGTTCTACAGGAGAGGAATCTAAAAACTCAAGGTTGCCAAGAACCATTAGAGACTGCTCAGGCTTAATTTTGACGATAGAAGCTTTAATTGTAGCAGGTATAAGGTCGTGCTGTATAAAAGTAAAATTTTCATTTTTATAAAAAGGCAATTTAATGGGGTCGATTTTAAGTTGAATTAGCCCTTGGTCAAATTTAAGAATTTCAACTTGCTCAGTTATTGGTAAACCTTGATAGAAGTTAAATAGCTTGATATCGCTTGATTTTTTAAATATATTTTCTAATATTTTTTTATCACTTTGGGTCTCGTAAAAATCAAAATCGTGAGTGCCATAAAAGATTTTTGTTTTTGAAGAGAGCTTTGACATAACAAAATACTTATCTAATCTATCAAGTAAAGTTTTGTAGCTGTCATTAGAATCGAGTAGGGTAATTCCTATCTGCTTAATATCAACATTGAATTTGAATTTTATTTTTTGTACCATTTGAGTGATAATTGATTTTGCTTCATGTATTTTACAATCTCTTAAAAATATTAAAAAAGTGTCATTTGGTTGTTGTAATATTGAGTTAAAATCTGAATAGGAGTGTATAAAAGAGATGATATCTTTAAAGAAGAACCCATCTTCAAGGTCAACATCATAACCAAATTTGACTATACTTAGTGGAGCGTTATGAGTTTGTGAAAACTCAATATTTGATTCTATAATACCTCTGTTTATGAACTCATTTATTTTAAACTCTCTATTTTTCATATTTATACTCTTCTCCAGCCGTGCATTTTTTTTGCAGAGATTATATCATATTCGCTATTTAATGATATGGTATTGACAGCGACAAAGTTTGATTCTTCAAATATGTCAATGAGTCTAGGGGTTGACTCTTTTTCAGATAAAACAAAACAGTGTCCAGCATTTTTTATAATTCTATACATTTTATTTGCGATATTTAGTATATCTCCTCTTTTTGTAATATTAGCACATAAAAATAAAAAATCATACTGAACTGCATGGTTGTTGTATCGTTTTTGCTCAAACATAAACTCATCAACATGCAAAGAATCATCATAATCTTTGTCACATAAACTCTTTACATGTAGAGTAGCCTGAATCGACTTGCTATACTCAAAAAGATTAGGAACACAGTCAAAGTTTTCATCTTCAATGATTGATATAAAAACACCAGGATAGTTTGGTATAAGGGCGAACAGTGGCTCAATCATGATGAAAGCTCATGCAACTCACGAAACATATAGGCTTCAATAATCTCATCTATACTTCTTTGCATGGGTGCAATTAGAATTTCAATACCTTCTAAGAAAAAATCACTTACAAACTCGTCTTTGTTTACAACTACAACATAGTCTGTAAACTCATCTATTTCCTCTCTCTTTTTATAAAAGTTAATTTTTTTTGCTTTCCCCTCTTTAAGAAGGGCTACTGCCCAAGAGCTGTTTTCTTCCATGGAGCATAGATTTTTTTTATCATCTATAGGAATAAGAATGTTCATTAGTAAACCTTTGTTATAATGCTGGCTTTATAGCCATCCAAGAACAAACTAAGG
>JALSME010000127.1 GCA_026987955.1 Sulfurospirillum sp. | reverse complement strand
ATGGCCGGGAGAGGGAGATTCGAACTCCCGGAGGTATGACCCTCGCTGGTTTTCAAGACCAGTGCATTCAACCGCTCTGCCATCTCCCGACAATGAAAAGTAAAAAACAGGATTGGAGGCGACACCCGGATTCGAACCGGGGATCAGAGCTTTGCAGGCTCGTGCCTTACCACTTGGCTATGTCGCCAAAATCTGTTTTTTTGTTGGTGGTGCCCGGGGCCGGACTTGAACCGGCACAGCTGCAATAGCCGGGGGATTTTAAGTCCCCTGTGTCTACCAATTCCACCACCCGGGCAAAAATATTAAACACCACATCTGTTTATAAAAATAATGGAGCGGGAAACGAGGTTCGAACTCGCGACCCCGACCTTGGCAAGGTCGTGCTCTACCACTGAGCTATTCCCGCAATCAAAATTGAGATGGAATTGTACCATTTATTTTCTTAAAAGTAAATAGTTATGTAAAAAATAAATAAATTTAGTTATAATAAGAAAAAAAGTAAGGAATATATATGCGTAGTGATCAGGTAAAAAAAGGACATGATAGAGCACCACATAGGAGCTTGTTTCGTGCGACAGGTGTAAAAACAGAAGATTTTGATAAGCCATTTATTGGTGTTGCAAATTCTCATATAGATATTATCCCAGGACATTTTTTCTTACAAGAGTATGGAAAAATCATGAAAGATGAGATAAGAAAAAATGGTTGTGTTCCATTTGAGTTTAATACTATAGGTGTTGATGATGGTATTGCTATGGGGCATGATGGTATGCTTTACTCTCTTCCTAGCCGTGAGTTGATTGCAAGCTCTATTGAAACAGTTATGAATGCTCATAAGCTTGATGCTATGATTTGCATGCCTAACTGTGATAAGATAGTTCCTGGTATGATTATGGGGGCCTTAAGAGTCAATGTACCTACAGTTTTTGTAAGTGGTGGACCTATGAAAAAAGGTTATACTCAAAAAGATGGCACTCCTATTGACTTAGCAACTGTTTTTGAAGGTGTAGGAAAGTTTGAAAATGGAGACATAAGCGAAAGTGACTTGGATGATTTGGAGTGCAATGCATGTCCAAGTGGTGGGAGTTGCTCTGGAATGTTTACTGCAAATAGCATGAACACACTTATGGAGGCCATGGGTATTGCACTTCCTGGAAATGGAACTATTCCAGCTCTTACACCAGAGAGAGAAGTTCTAATCCGTGCTGCTGCAAAAAGAGTTTGCGAGATTGCCCTTGATAAAAAATACAATTTTAGAAATATACTAAATGAAAAAGCAGTTAGAAATGCTTTTGCTATTGACATGGCAATGGGTGGAAGCTCAAATACAGTTCTGCATATGCTTGCAATTGCAAAAGAGGCAGGAGTTGACTTTAATATAGCAGATATAAATGAGATAAGTAAAAAAGTATCTCACATTGCTAAAATTTCTCCATCTCTTACGACTGTTCATATGGAAGATATCAACAGAGCAGGTGGTGTTGGTGCTGTTATGAAGGAGATTGCAAAGAGAGACAATGGATCAATGTATCTTGATAATCTTACAGTGACAGGTCAAACAATAGCACAGAGAATAGAAAAAGCTGAGATAAAAGATACTAATATAATTCATACTATTGATAACCCTTACTCAAAAGTAGGTGGTTTGGCTATTCTTTTTGGAAACTTAGCAGAGGCTGGTTGTGTTATAAAAACTGCAGGCATCACAGGAGAGAGAAAATTTACAGGTAAAGCAGTATGTTTTGATTCACAACAAGAGGCAATTGCTGGTATTATAAGCAACAAAGTAAAAGCAGGTGATGTTGTAGTAATTCGCTATGAGGGACCAAGAGGTGGTCCAGGTATGCAAGAGATGTTAGCTCCAACAAGTCTCATCATGGGAAAAGGTCTTGGGAGTAGTGTAGCTCTTATTACAGATGGTAGATTTAGTGGTGCAACAAGAGGACTTAGTATTGGCCATGTCTCTCCAGAGGCGGCAGAAGGTGGTATGATAGGACTTCTGAAAGATGGAGATAAAATCCATATAGATGTAGATACTTATGAAATCAGCGTAGATCTGAGTGATGATGAGATAACAAAAAGAAAATCAGAATTTAAACCGAAAGTTACAGAAGTAGCAGGAAGTTGGTTGAAGCAGTACAGGCTACTTGTAACAAATGCAAGTAGTGGAGCTGTTTTAAAAACTGAGTTCTAATGGATTTTTTAAATCTTTTGATGCAGCACACCATCACAATGATGGCAATTGTTGACCCTATAGGAGTGAGTGCTATTATGCTCTCTCTTCTGCCTGAAACTGCAACAAAGGAAGAAGTAAATAAAATTGCATACAAATCTACTTTGACAATAGTGATTGCATTTTTTGTTGTTTTATTTACTGGAAATATTTTACTAAAAATCTTTGGAATAGAGCTAGATTCTATAAAAGTGATGGGAGGAATAGTTCTTCTTTTTACTGGATTAAAGATGGTAAGTGGGGCAATTGAGAATAAAAATCAGACAAAAGAGGAGAGAGCAGAGGTTAAAACTCATGAAGATTTTTCTGTTATCCCTCTTGCTATTCCTATTACTTTTGGACCTGGGATTTTTGCTACGGTTATAATTTTAAAGGGACACTCTCACTCTTTTTTAGATCTTTTAGCACTTATTTTAGCTTTTCTTATTGTAGCACTTGGAGTTTACCTCTCTTTTAAAAATAGTATCTATATTAAAAAATATTTAGGAATTACAGGTCAAAAAATCATTAGTCGATTAATGGGTTTAATTGTTGGGGCAATAGCAGTACAGTTTATACTCTCAGGAACTGCCAAACTTCTTAAAGTTTATTGGGGCTAAAGTGCGTATATCTACAAAGGCTCTTTTCAATATGATTTCAAAAACAGATCAGAAGAGTGTAAAAGATGTACTACAAAAAATTGTTTCAGATAAATCTGAACTATTAAAACCAGACCCAGAAAAAATGCCTAACAAGACAGATGTAAAAGCTTTGGTTAATCAACTTTTAAAAGAGTTAAGTAGTGGTGTAAAGGCAAAAGAAAATATTCTTCAAGATGTAAAATACAATGATATACCAAAGCTGATGAAAAATACAACAAGCGAACTAAAAGTACTTTTAGAGCTTCTAAAAACAGATAAATCTTTTTCTAAATTAGCCTCAAGCCTAGAAAAACTTCTTCCAAATATAAAAGATATAAAGCCAGAGACTTTCAAGAAAGAACTATCAAAATCTGGCATTTTTATGGAGTCTAAACTCTCTTTGAAAAAAAGTCAAACAATGCCAGTTGAGTTAAAAGAGGTGTTAAATAATATAAAAAATATATTGCTAAAACTGAGCCCAAAGAAACCTCTACATGTAGAGCTACTAGATACTCTTTTAAAAACAGAGAAGTTAGATAAGACTTTTATACAAAATCTTAAAAACTTAGTAGTTGAGCTAAAAAAACCAATAGCTATGCCAAAACAGATGGAGCAGTTGCTTGCTAAATTAGACTCATTTATATCTCAAAAAACTTCTGAGAACCATTTATCTATACAAAAGGCATTAGCAGATATAAAACAGCTTGTAAGCAAGGCTCCAAAGGAGGGAATGGCTCTACATGTAGAGCTTGTAGAGAAAATTTTAGATGCACCAAAGGCAGATAAAAGTTTTATTGATGATATAAAAAACTTGATTAAAGATTTGAGGCAAAACAGCAATGTATCAAAGCCAGTTATCGATGTAGCTGCTAAACTTGAGGAGTTGGTGCAAAAAAGTGAGTTGTTAGAATCAAAGATGAAAAATGCTTCTGCTGTTACACCTAAAGAGATTTCAAAAGTTGCCACAGAGATAAAGCAGGTTTTAGTTGCAGCTAAAACATTAGTCCAAACTCCTAAAAAAGAGCCTATTTTGGAGGCAAAGGCACAAGAGATAGTAAAACTTGTGGAAAAAACTCTTAAAACTTCAGAGTTTTTTCCAAAGGATTTAAAAGGTGCTTCCATATCTGAAAAACTTCAGCAAGTAGTCAACATCATAAAAAGCGAGCTAGTAAAAGTTGATGTGAAAAGTGCTCTACATGTAGAGGTATCAAAGCTAGCAAATAAGCTTGAAAGTGTTATAAAAGAGCATGTTTCCACAAAGCAGATAGTACCAAATCAAAATCTAAAAGTTGATGTACCCATAAAGCAAGAGTTGATAAATGACATGAAATCTATACTTTTGAGTATAAAGCATGAACTCTCAACCCAAAATACACCAATAGCGAGAGAGATTTTGCTACATGTTGATAGATTGGTAACTCAAGTAGAGTATTTTCAGCTTCTTTCCCTTGGTACGAATTCACAAACTTCTTACCTTCCTTTTTTATGGGATGGACTTGAAGAGGGGCAAGTGAGTCTAAAAAAGTTAAAAGAAAACCGCTTTTTTTGTGAAATAAATTTGAAACTAAAAGAGTATGGTAAGATAGATTTAATGTTAATGTTATTTGATGACATACATTTAAATATATCTGTTTTTGCTGAAAAAGAGGAATTTTTAAATCTGTTTAGAGAAAATTTAAGCTTTTTAAAGCAAGGTATAAACAAATTAGGGCTAATATCAGCAAATGTACAGATAAAAAAAGCAGATTTGAAAGAGGAAAACAATAGCTCAAATATAGGGCTTGGAGAGGGATTGAATTTAAAAATATGATAGAAACTATTTTAGAAAAACAGTTTGGTTTTAAGAGCTTTAGACCACTTCAAAAAGAGAGTATAGAGGCTATTGTATCTAAAAGAGATTTGCTTACAATCTTGCCAACAGGTGGAGGTAAATCTCTCTGCTATCAACTACCTGCTCTATACTTTGAAGGACAACTTACAGTTGTGATTTCACCACTAATAGCACTTATAAACGACCAAGTAGTTGCTCTAAATGCCAATGGGATAAAAGCAGATAAGCTAACAAGTGAGCTAAAAGCAGAAGATATAAGTAGAGTTTATAGAGAGTTGCATAACAAAGAGCTTTCACTTTTGTATGTTTCTCCAGAGCGTGCCAATATGGATAGCTTCAAATCACTTTTAATGCAATTAGATGTTAGTTTTATCGTTATAGATGAGGCTCATTGTGTTAGTGAGTGGGGTCATGAGTTTCGCCCAGATTATCGTAAGCTTCATTTCTTAAAAGAGGAGTTTCCTCACATACCAATAGCTGCTTTTACAGCAACTGCAACTAGCAAAGTAGCAGATGATATTGTAAATTCACTAAGATTAAACAACCCTGTACGGCTTAAGGGGAGTTTTTTTAGAGACAACCTGATACTAAATGTCAAAAAAAGAGTGGGCAATGGACGAGTAGAGCTTGCAAACTTTTTGAAAAACTATGAAGATGAGAGTGGTATAGTTTATACTTTTACAAGAAAAGAGACCCAAGAGGTTGCAAAGTTTTTAAACTCTCGTGGGTTTGATGCATTGGCATATCATGCAGGTTTAAAAGGTGAATTAAGACGAGATACACAAGATAAGTTTATAAAAGATGAAGTTAAAATCATAGTAGCAACTATAGCTTTTGGCATGGGGATTGACAAATCAAATGTAAGATTTGTAGTACATATGGATCTACCAAAAAGTATGGAGAGTTACTACCAAGAGATAGGTCGTGCAGGTCGTGATGGGCTCAAGAGCGAGTGTCTTTTGCTTTACTCAATGGGAGATGTTGTTAAAAAAAGCGAGTTGATGAACTCCATAGAAGATGAACGATATAAGAATTTTGCTAAAAACAAGATAGAAGAGCTCTATGCATATGCAAATGCACGAGAGTGTCGTCATAAAGCTGTTGTGTCTTACTTTGAAGAGAGTATTAGCGAGTGTGAAAACCTGTGTGACAATTGTCAAAAAGAGGATGTAGATGAGATTGATATCACAAAAGAGTCCAGGATGCTGCTTTCTGCTATCTATAGGACAGGGCAGAACTTTGGAAAAGCTCACATCGTAGACATACTAAGAGGAAGTAAAAATACAAAAATACTCGATAATAGACATAATGAACTAAGTGTTTATAGTATAGGTACGGATGTTAGCAAAGCTAGTTGGGGGCTAATAACAGACAAGCTTTTTGAGATTAAGGCACTAAGAAGAGGCGAGTTTAGACAGCTTGTTTTGACTAAGCTTGGGGCCGATATTTTAAAAGGAAAAGTAGAAGTTAGTGCGGATGAAGAGATATTTAAAAAACAGGATAAAAAAGTATCATTAGCTACAAAAGAGAAAGATTTTGAGCATAAAGATGAGCATTTTGAAGCACTTAGAGAGCTTAGAAGAGAGATAGCCTCTAAAGATGGAGTGCCCCCATACATCGTTTTTTCAGACAAGACTATAAAAGAGATGGCAAGTGTTCTGCCTCTTGATGAAGAGAGTTTTTTAGCCATAAATGGCGTAGGAGAGAAGAAACTAGAGCGATACGGCAAACAGTTTTTAGAGAAGATAAGAAGTATGGTTTAGGATGGGTATATGAAAAAAGCTGTTGCACTAAGGTATAATACTCAAAAAGAAAATGCACCAAAAGTCGTAGGAAAAGGTCAGGGAAAGATTGCTGAGCGTATTATAAAGATTGCTGAGGAAAATGAACTACCTATAAAAAAAGATGAGGACTTAGTCGAGCTTCTTACTAAGATAGATATAGATAAAGAGATACCAAATAACTTGTACAAAGCAGTTGCAGAAGTTTTTAGTTTTATATATAATGTCACCAAT
>JALSME010000126.1 GCA_026987955.1 Sulfurospirillum sp. | reverse complement strand
GGGTGTTAGTACATGTGCAACATGTGATGGATTTTTCTATAAAGGAAAAGAAGTTGCTGTTTTAGGTGGCGGTGATACAGCCCTTGAAGAGGCACTTTATCTTGCAAATATATGTTCAAAAGTATATTTAATTCATAGAAGAGATACATTTAGAGCATCTCCTGTTACTGTAGAGAAAGTTAAAAACAGAGACAATATTGAATTGGTATTAAACTCTAGTGTAAAAGAGATAACTGGCGATATGATGGGAGTTTCTGGTGTAACTGTTTTAGATAAAGATGGTAAAGAAATAGTTTTAGATGTACCAGGTATTTTTGTGTTTGTTGGTATGAATGTTAATAATCAAATCTTAAAACAAGAAGATGGAAGTGATCTGTGCTCTTTAGATAAAAATGGAAATGTAATAGTAGATTTAAAGATGAACACATCAGTTAAAGGGCTATTTGCAGCAGGTGATATTAGAATTGATGCTCCAAAGCAGGTAGTTTGTGCAGCAGGAGATGGTGCGGTTGCAGGTATACAAGCTTTAGAATATGTTAATGACTAAGGAAAATTTGTGATAAATGTAGGAATACACGGCTCAACAGGAAGAGTTGGAAGGCTTTTAATAGAGAATTTAAAAAAAGAGGAAGATGCAAGAGCTTATATGCTTCATGCGATTGAAGAGTTTGACTTTGCACTTCCTGATGATGTAGAGATAACAAGTGAGACGCAAAGGCTTTTGCAAAAGAGTGATGTAGTTATTGATTTTACGATTGCAGTAGGGACAGAAACCCTTTTAGAGGCTGCTTTGTCTAACCCAACTCCTCTTGTAATTGGGACAACTGGATTGAGTCAACATCAGTTAAATCTTTTAAAAGAGGCAAGTACAAAGATGCCAATTCTTTACTCTACAAATATGTCACTTGGTGTTGCAGTTTTAAAT
The DNA here is from genome assembly GCA_026987955.1 of Sulfurospirillum sp. Taxonomy (GTDB): domain Bacteria; phylum Campylobacterota; class Campylobacteria; order Campylobacterales; family Sulfurospirillaceae; genus Sulfurospirillum_A. Next base: position 5,805 of record JALSME010000126.1, on the reverse strand, counting down.
AAACTAGTTGAATTAGCATCAAAAAGTTTAGTTGATTTTGACATAGAAATAGTAGAACAACATCACAGATATAAAAAAGATGCACCAAGTGGTACAGCTATAACACTTGGTGAACATGCAGCAAGAGGTCGTGGTCTTGATCTTGATGATGTGAGAGTTAGTGGCAGAAATGGTCTTATTGGAGAGAGAAGTAAGGATGAGATTGCGATTATGGCACTTCGTGGCGGGGATATAGTTGGTCGTCATACAGTTGGTTTTTATAACGATGGCGAGTTTATAGAGCTAAATCATACAGCAACGAGCAGAGATACATTTGCAAAAGGTGCCTTAAGAGCTACAAAGTGGATAGTAAATCAACCAAATGGACTTTATCATATAAGTGACTGTTTGGGACTAAATTAGGATAGATTAAATATGTGTGCAATAGTTGGAGTTTTTGGTAATAGTGAGGCATCAAGAGTAGCATACTATGCTCTATTTGCAATGCAACATCGTGGACAAGAGGCAACAGGTATAAGCTCAAGTGATGGAGTTAAAATTACAACTGTAAAAAAGAGAGGTCTTGTTACGGATGTATTTGATGAGCCAACTTTAAGTAAACTTATAGGAGACATGGCAATTGGACACAATAGATACTCAACAGCAGGAAGTGAATCCATCTTAGATGCACAGCCAGTTTTTGCAGCATATCAACTTGGTGAAATCTCTATTGCCCATAATGGTAACCTAGTTAATAAGAATGAAGTTAGAAGCAGACTCATTGAAGAAGGAGCAATTTTCCAATCTTCGATGGATACAGAAAATATAATACACTTGATAGCGAGAAGTCAAAAAGAGCGTTTGCAAGATAGAATTATAGAGGCATTAGAAGTTATAAAAGGTGCTTATTGTCTTTGTATACAGAGTAGAACTAAGATGTTTGCTATAAGAGACAAATATGGTGTTCGTCCTTTTAGTCTTGGTCGTCTTAAAGATGGTGGATATATAGTTTCTAGCGAGACATGTGCATTTGACTTAGTGGGCGCAGAGTTTGTAAGAGATATTAAACCTGGTGAGATGATAATCTTTGAAAAAGATAGTAATGAGTATAAGTCAATTCAACTTTTTGAGCCAGATCCACATATATGTGCATTTGAATATATATATTTTGCAAGACCAGATAGTGATATAGAGGGCAAAAATGTATATGCGACCAGAAAAGAGATGGGCAAAGCACTAGCAAGAGAGCACAAAGTTGACGCTGATTTAGTAATTCCAGTTCCTGATAGTGGAGTAAGCGCGGCACTAGGGTATGCACAAGAGAGTGGTATTCCTTTTGAGATGGGAATAGTAAGAAATCACTATGTAGGAAGAACCTTTATAGAGCCAACTCAAAAAAGAAGAGATATGAAAGTAAAACTAAAACTTTCACCAATCGGCTCACTTTTAAAAGGTAAAAGAATAGTTGTTATTGATGATAGTATTGTAAGAGGAACTACTGCGAAAAGAATTATAAGAATTTTAAAAGAGGCAGGTGTAAGTGAAGTGCATATGCGTATTGCATCACCTACGATTGAGCATCCTTGTAAGTATGGGATTGATACACCAAGCTACAAAGAGCTTATTAGTGCTAATTATAGTATCTCTGAAGTAGAAGACTACATTGAGGCAGACTCTTTAGACTTTTTAAGTGTAGATGCACTAAAAGAGAGTTTAGGCAATGATACTAACTATTCACTAGTTAGTTTTGATGGAAATTATTTTATTAAATAATATATACGATACTCCTATTTAGTAGTCCCCGTAAGAGAATGGGGACATACTTACTAGTGACAGTATAGCTTGTAGTTCATAAACGGCTTTTTAAAGTATGGTGGATACCTTATAGATACAGAAAAGTTTCTAAGTTCACCTTTTTTGAAATTTTTAGCTATAACAAACTCGCTTATCACAGTTGTTGGCCTATTATCTCTTTCGTTAGAGCCAAAAATATTGAAAAAGCTTAATCCAGATGGAGAAAATATTTGTGAGCCTTGTACGTTTCCGCCGCTCATAGCATTACTTACGAGCTTAACTTCTAGTTTGCATTTTCCTATATCAAATTTACCTACATTTCTGATTCTGCCTGTTAGTGAAAGTGTCTCATTCATAAGGATTCGTTTTTGAGTTACATTTTCGAGTTTTGCAATTTTTGTATATTTATCTAAAACAAACATTGAAAGTATAGCAATCAGAGTTATAACCAAAAAATTTGAAAAAAGCATAGAGACAAGTATTTTCTTATTTGTCTGTTTTAATGCAATAATACTAAATAGAACAAATAAAATTAATAAAAATATAATTGTAATCCAATGTAAAATAGTAAAATAAGCCATTAAACTCTCCTTAGTAACACATTGAATTCATAGAGATATTTACATCTTTTTTATATGTATAGTCATTAAATACAACATCAAATTCCTCTGTCGCATTTACCTCTATGGGTTTGTCTATAAACATCGTCTTTTTTAGTAAAGGTTTTAACTTATAAAGAAAATTTTTAATATCGCTATTACTATTTTTAATAACATCAATATTCACTCTACATGTAGAGAAGGTTTTTTTAGAGATATTGGTTATGTGCCCTTTAACAATTAGGGTATTTGAAAAAGTTAGTTTTTTTATTTCTGTAGACTTTGTAATAGATGGTCTTAAATATATATCAAGATAGTGTTTTAAAATAAATGGTCCAACAAAAAGGAGAAGAAGGGATATAAGAGTTATAACAATAGACAGCAAAGCATTTTTTCTTGCAACAATGATTGCTAATAATATCATAACAAAAAAAAGTATAATAAGCCAAGCATAAGCAGCATAATCATATGGACCCATATGCTGAATATATTGTAAAATTGATGATTTTAATGCATCTATTTTTGACAAAACTTTTCCTTATTTTCCCCTAGAATTTTTCTCTTCGATTCCACTTAGACCAAATCTTCTCTCTAATTCTTGTTTTACTAAATCAGGGTTAATATTTTTGTGTGCAAGAGCAACTAAAGTATGAAAAGCTAAATCAGCAGCCTCATAAATAATCTCTTTTTCATCATTGTCTTTTATAGCAAAACTAAATTCTCCAGCCTCTTCAACTACCTTTTTAAGTATAGTATTGTCACCTTTTTTGAAAAGTGAAGCTACATATGATGTCTTTGGATCTGCAAGTTTTCTCTCTTGTATTGTGTGATAAAGTTTGTCTGTTATGCTGTAGTCAATATCTTGTATGACTTTACTAGGATTTTCTTCTATATCAACTCTATTAAAAAAACAAGATTCTCGACCTGTGTGACAGGCACATCCACCATCTTGGATAACTTTCAATAAAATAGTATCCAAATCACAATCAAGATATATCTCTTTGACATGTTGCAAGTTGCCGCTACTCTCACCTTTTTTCCACATCTTTTGTCTACTTCTTGAGTAGAAGTGAGCAAGGTTTGTTGAAAGAGTAAGCTCTACAGCCTCTTTATTCATATATGCAAGCATAAGAACTTTACCAGAGCTAAACTCCTGCACAATGGCAGGAATTAGATCTGATTTAGTCCAATCTATTTTACTTATCATTTCGTAATAGAAGTTGTCTTTTGAGTATTTTTAGTATCTACCCAGATGTTTGGAACTGCTCCACCAGGAGTTAAGAAAATCTTAGCATCTTTGTTTGTACTAAGTGCTTCATTGAACTTTCCTTGAACCTCTATCTGCTTTAGTTGAAGTAGTGTAGGTGTGATACTTTTTGCTATCTCTATATTTGAATATGCATTTGCATCAGCTTCGATTTTAATAGCCTTTGCTTGACCTTTAGCTTGTATCTCTCTTGCATTTGCTTTACCTTGAGCAATTGCAGCAGCTTTTAGTGCTTCTTGGTTAGCTCTTTCAACTTCATACTTTGTTCTTTCAGCCTCTTGTTTAGCAACTTGAACTTTTTCTATCTGGTCTTTTATCTTTTTTGGAAGGATTATCTCTCTCATCTGAACAGTAAGAAGTTTTACAGGATTTCCTGGCTGAGAGTCTATATTTGCTCTTATGCCATCTTCAATCTTAATTGCAATCTCATTTCTTTTTTGAGGAAGAACTTCAGCTGCATATTGTCCTACAACACTTCTTGCTACATCTCTTACAACAGGATTTATGATTTTATCTTCCCAGCTCATACCCCATGTAGCTATTGTTTGAGGAGCTGAGTCAGCTTGAAGTTGGTATTGAACTGTTAAGTCAAGTGAAACAGGCAAACCACGAGCATCAAGAATAGAGATTGCATTGTTTAGTTTTATGCCTGATCCTCTTTGGTTGAATGTATTAATATCTTCTGTAGATGTATAGTTCATTATTCTTACTTTTGTATCAACAACAAACACTTGTTGAATAAATGGAATAAATATATGAAAACCAGGAGGCATTGATATAGGCTCAAACTTACCAGCTGTAGCTTTGATACCAACCTCACCAGAATTAATAACAACAAATGGTTTAGCCACAACAAAAAGTACAATAATCGCTATCAATACATATAAAAACCCAGCTTTCTTTCCTAGATTTTTAAAAAACTCTGGCGGTTCTATATTCATATTTGGAGGGCGTCTATCGCCTCCACCGCCATTGTTTCCACCACTACTACCATTTCCACCATTTTTCTTTTTGAAATAATCATTCAAGTCTGCAGGCATATCTTTCCTTATTTAATTTTATAGGTATATTCTACCATTGTTTAGTAAATGCTAACTAAATGTAAGTTAACAAGTGCTTATATTTTGGGTTTCTTCCATAAACAACATCAAAGTAAGCAGCTTGAAGCTTAGCTGTCATCTCACCTCGTTTTCCATCGCCAATAACATAGTTATCTACATCTCTTATAGGTGTAACTTCAGCAGCAGTTCCAGTGAAAAATGCTTCATCACAAACATAAACTTCATCCCTAGTTACTCTTCTTCTCTCTATTGGTATGCCCATGTCTTTTGCAAGTTCCAGTACCATACCTTGAGTAATGCTCTCTAGTGATGTATCATTTGGAGGTGAAATGAGAACCCCATCTCTTACAATAAAAAAGCACTCCCCACTGCCCTCAGCTATAAAGCCATCAGTATCAAGCAATAAAGCCTCTTCATAACCAGCTTCAACAGCTTCGTATTTTGCCATTTGTGAGTTTAAGTAGTTTGCCGCTGCTTTTGCTTTTCCCATAGTAGAGCTAACAGGGTTTCTTGCAAATGATGAGATTTTAACTCTAATACCTTTTTCAAGTCCCTCTTCTCCAAGATAGCTCCCCCACTCCCAAGCAGCAATGCTTGTTTTTACAGGTGCAGCTACATGGTGAAGTCCCATAATCCCATAACCAAGATAGATTAGAGGCCTTAAGTAAACATTTGATTTAAAATTATTTGATTGTAGAAGTTCTACTTGAGCAGATTCAAGCTCTTCAACAGTATACTTTGGAGTTATTCTTGTGATTTTTGCAGAGTTTAAAAGCCTTTTTGTATGCTCTCTTAGTTTAAAAATTGCCAAGCCATCATCTGTCATATAAGCACGAGTTCCTTCAAAAACACCGTTACCATAATGAAGAGTATGAGTTAGTACATGAGTTTGAGCTTTGTCCCAATCAACAAGCTCCCCATCCATCCAGATATATTTAGCTTTTTCCATATTTTTTCTACCTTTAATTTATAAATAGCTATAATATAGCCATCCAAGAACAAACTAAGGCATACTAGTAAGTCATAAGTGAGTGAGATGTGAAGTAGCTATCTTGAAGCCTTTACTAGTAAAGGTGAGAGATAGATGCTTTACAGATTGCTTACT
>JALSME010000125.1 GCA_026987955.1 Sulfurospirillum sp. | reverse complement strand
TTAAGTTTTTAAGTTTCTGTGCAGTGGTCTCATTATTAAAGTTTGGATTGTTGAGAGACTTAAAGAAGAAGCCAAACATTTACAAGCAAGTTAATATATTATAGTCCCAAGATAAATATGCTAGATAAATCTATCATCCGATCTCTTTTTAGAAACTTCTTCTTTAGTAGATTTCATCCATCCTGATTTGGTTTTACCTTCTATTTTATCGAAATTTTCTATGTAGGGTTTTATGTCAAGTAGTGGTGTTCCATCTAAAATATCTACTCCTTTTATAGTAACTATATTTTTTGTGACGCTTACTATCTCTACTACTGAGAGTCCTATGGAGTTTGGGTGGACTGGAGTTCTTGTTGAAAAAACTCCTCTTTGAGTATTTGTTTTGTCGTTAAATGGCACTACTTGAAGCTTGTACTCATCTACCTTATGAAAATAATATATAAGATAAGCATGACTAAAGCCATCTAAGTCTTTAAGTCCATCTTGAAACTCTTTTTTAAATTCTATGATAGCTATGGTATCTTTAGCCCCTTTTGGTTGGACTGGCATGTTTTCTAGTCTACAAAAAGGGGAGTTTATAGTTGCGATTTGTTTAAGATTTATATTCATTAGTTATGACTACAAGTTCCCTGACCAGCACTTTTTTCAAGCTTGTTGTTTAAAAACAATTTCAAACTATCTTGAACTGTTGGACTTGTTTGGTCAAAGTATACATCAAGTCCTGCTTCTGCAAATCCTTGTGCAGGACGACCTCCAATACCACCAACGATAAGAGCATCAGGTTTTAAACTCATGATGTTTGTAACAGCATTAGAACAAGCTCCACTATCATGCCCTCCGTTTTTAATGCCTTCAACATCTAATATCTTTCCATTTTCGATTGTTACTATTGTGTAGAATTTTGCTTTTCCAAAGTGTGCTCCTCTTTTACTTAGGTAGCCTTCGTTTTCATTTGTTGGAAATACTAATCTCATTTTTTATCCTTAAAATTGTAGTTGTAATTTGTTGTTTTTGTAAGCCTCATAAGCCTCTTTTAGAGTCATATTCCCAGCACCTATATATACTTTAACATTTGATTTTTGTAAAATTGCAAGAGCCTTATTTCCTGCACCATTTCCTGTAATGATAACATCTGGACTTAAGTCCAAAACTTTTTGTGCAGTTTGTAACCCAGCACCATGTTCCATTGTATCTACACCTATGTTTGAAATAGAGCTCAATTCATTTGTCTCCTCATTGTAGCAGACAAATATCTCCGCTCGTCCAAATCTTTCATCCATTTTGCAAGACCAATCTTCGCCTTTTGCAGTTAAAACTATCTTCATGATACACTCTCCTTTATTTTTTCCCAAGAATTTTTTATGTTTATTGCTAATTTACTATTGCTATCATACTCTACTATAGTCTGAGCCATTGCCAACGCTTTTGTAAATGTTTCATCATAAGGGAGTTTTCCCACAACATCTATCTCTTCTGTTTTTAAAAACTTTTCTATACTATTTGTCATCTCTTCATTTAGATCATATTTGTTTATGATGCAAACTGCTTTTAGGTTGAAAGTTTTTACTAGTTTTATAACACGCTCTAAATCATGAAGACCAGAAATAGTCGCTTCAGTTACCAAAACTACTAAATTCGCTCCACTTAGACTAGAAATTACAGGACATCCAATACCAGGACTCCCATCAGTGATAACATAGGCTTTGTTTTTTTGAAGGGCTAAAAGCTTAGCATCTTGTTTAACTTTTGCAACAAGCTTCCCTGAGTTTTCCGCTCCAAATCCGAGCTTCGCATGAACCATTTTAGTTTCGTTTTTTATATCCGATGTGTATATGTCTCCTGCTTTTTGAGTCTTCATCTCTATAGCATCTTTTTTACAGACTTTACTACAGTAGTGACATCCTTCACAGCTAATTGGGTCTACTACATGTTGTCCATCAGCTATGCTTATAGCATCAAATCTACAAACATCTGCACACTTACCACAGTTTGTGCACAGCTCTTTATCTATGAGTGCTACTTCGCCACTGAAAAAATCTCTTTGATTGGAAAATGAAGCATCTAAAAGTAGGTGCATATTTGCAGCATCAACATCACAGTCACAAACTATTGCATTGTCACCTTCAAGGTAAGAAAATGCAGCACTTAGGCTTGTTTTTCCTGTTCCACCTTTACCTGAAACTACAACTATCTCACGCATCAATGCCCCCTATAAAAGAGATTATTTCATCAAGAGAATTTTTAAAATGAGGTATCTTTTTGTAGAGTAACTCACCTTTTGAGTAGAGTTTAGCTACTTCTTTGTCGTTTTGAACTTTAGTTATGATTGGTATACCCTCTTTTTGGCAATACTCTTCTACACTAGCATCACCAATGCCATATCTGTTTATGATAACTCCAAACTTTTGGTCTAAAACTCTCATAGTTTCAACTGCTAAAATCAAGTCATTGAGTCCAAAAGGTGTTGCCTCTGTAATGAGCATTACAAAGTCACTACCACGACTAGCCTCAATAACAGGACAACTAGTCCCTGGAGGTGCATCAAAAATTTTTATGTGATTTGGATAGTTCTTAGTTGTGTACTCAATAGTTTGAGCTATAAGAGGTACTGCCATCTCTTGCCCTAAATCAAGTCTTCCCTCTATAAAATCAAATCCATCTACTTTAAACTTCTTTATCTCACCTATTCTTGCTGCAGTCATAGGAAGTGAATTAGTAGGGCATAGTTCACTACAAGCATAACAGCTATGACAAAGCTCTGGAAAAACTAAAATTTCACTTGGCATAGCTACTATGGCATTGAAATTGCAGTTTTTTGCACACTGCCCACACAAAGTACAATCAACTTCTTCCCAGTTTGGTACCATCTTATTAGATGTTTGAGTATTTAGTAATTTTGTTTGTAAAAAGAGAGCCGAATTTGGCTCTTCCACATCTAAATCAGCTAAAACTACACTGTTCCCCATGCTAGCTATGTACGATGTTAGATTAGTAGAAATGGTGGTTTTCCCAGTTCCACCCTTTCCACTTGCTATGGTGATTTTCATTTACGCTTCTTTTGTAAAGTTTCTATTGCGTCCTTTTCCTCTTCCTTCTCCTTGCCCAAAACCTTTTCCATTGCCTTGGCATGCATCTTTGTTTTGCATTCTTCCTTGACTGCAACCTCTACCCTGTCCATTTTTGTGTTCATTTCTTCTTCTATTTTGTCCATTACATTGCATTGTTTTATCCTCTTGTTTCAACATTTAATACTTTTTGATTGAGTAGAGCATCTGCTATTTTTTTCCTTGCAGACTCTACAAGCCTAGAAAAAGTAGTACGAGAAATACCCATCTTGTCGGCACACTCTTGTTGGTATAGGGATTCAAAATCAGCCAATCGTATAGCTTCCATTTCGTCTTCATATATGACAACTACCTCTAGCATTTCTCTTGGTAAACCACAGGGTTTAAAAGAGAGCTTTGAGTGGTCAACATTTATATTTCTATTTTTTCTTTTTCTTCCACAACAATTCATAAGATATCCTATTTTGCACATATGTTCGTAATTATAACGAACATATGTGCAAAAGTCAATAGTAAAATTTATATTTATTATAATCTATCTAAATACTATTTATAATATCAATTTTAATAAGGATTAGATACTATTAAGAAAAAAAGGATATATTTATGAAACTAGGTAGTTTTATAGTAAAGTTAGTGAAGCAGTTGGGCGTAAAACAAGTATTTGGTGTTCCAGGGGATTATAATCTTAGGTTTTTGGATTTTATTGAAGAGAGTAAAAAGGTTGATTGGATAGGAAATTGTAACGAATTAAATGCTTCTTATTCTGCAGATGGTTATGCTAGAGAGAATGGCATAGGAGTTTTGGTTACTACTCATGGAGTAGGGGAGCTTAGTGCTGCTAATGGTGTAGCTGGAAGTTTTGCACACAATGTTTCAGTACTTCATATTGTTGGATACCCAAGTAGCTCTATAATTGACAATGATATACCAGTTCATCACACACTAGGTAACTATAAAAAGAATAACTTTTTAGAAGCTTTTAATCCAATATGTGGAGCTACTACAATACTGACAGAACTAAACTACATAGAAGAGATAAATAGGGTCATATCCAATATGCTTACTACTAAGAAACCAGCTTATTTAGGAATACCAACAAATCTACTTGATATGGAGATCTCTGAAGATATTGAAGATATGATATTTAGATTTAAAAATAGTGATGATTATAGAGTAGAAGAGGTAGGTAACATAATATCTGCTAAGTTTAACCAATCAAAAAAACCTATGATGCTTTTGGGCGTAAATATAGCTAGATTTGGGTGGAGAAGTGTGGTTACTGATGTTCTAAGAAAAACACAACTGCAGTTTACCACAACTCTTATGGGCAAGTCTGTTATAAGTGATAAAGAGATAGCAAGATCAAACTACATGGGAATATATGCAGCAGATTATAGTACAGATGGTGTTGTCGCTCATATGCAAGAGTCAGATTGCATTATATCTATAGGTACAGTTGAAACTGACCTCAATACAGGTGGTTTTAGTGAGCATGATATAAACTATGACAATGTCATAACAATAAGACCACAAAGTGTAAAAATAGGCAAAAAAGTATATACTGGTATTAGTGTTGATAAGCTTTTAGAGTATATGAGTGAGAATTTAGATTTGAAAAAGGATATTTACCCTAGATTGGGGCAAAAAAATATAGATAAAAATACTCTAAAAGGTAAAAAACTAAATCAAAAAGATTTTTGGCCTATTGTGGCAAATGAGATTATAAAAGAGGATGATATAGTTGTAGCAGAAGCTGGGTCAGCCCTGTTTGGTTTGCTCCCACAAAATTTGCCTGCTGGTATAGATTTTGTTTCACAAATTCTTTGGGCTTCTATTGGATATACTTTACCTGCTGCCATTGGTTCCGCTATAGCAGCACCAAAAAGAAGAGTGCTATTGTTCATAGGTGATGGGTCTTTTCAACTTACGGCTCAAGAGGTGAGTCTTATTGCAAAGTACAATCTAAATGTTACTATATTTTTGATAAACAACGATGGATATACAATAGAAAGAGCAATACACGGACCAAATCAACCATACAATGACATTTATATGTGGGATTATCTTCAATTTGCAAAGTCATTAGGTATAAAAAATCTTATGAGTATTAAGAGATTTGATGAGTTTTTTGATGGTATAGATAAGATGAGAGAAGATGGAGCAAAGATGATAGAATTGTTTTTTGAAAAGTTAGATTATCCACCACTTTTAAAACAGATTTCAGATAAATTGGCAGCAGCCAATCAGTCATAGATAGGTGTTACATGTAGAGGGTATCATGCCCTCTACATGTAAAGGTCTTAGTCGCGTCTTCTTCTCGAAGTTCTTTCGCCTCTGCTATCACTGCTTTTGCCACGGCTATTTCCACCACCGTCTCTACCGCCATCACGGCTACCAGAGCTTCTACCTCCACGGCTACTTCCGCCACGGTTGCCTCTATAGCCACCACCATTGCCGCCTCTAGAGTTTCTTCCGTATCTTCTGTTGCCTTTGCTTCTATCTTTTTCAGCAAGTCTTTTAATGATTCCGCTTAGTGAATTCTTATCAAATCCAATTTTATCTGGACCTTGTGGAGAGTTTTTATCCATCATAACACTTATAAGTTTTAGTGCTACTTCTGGTAGAGTAAGGTCATTTTCAAGTAGGTTTAAAAGCTCTTGAGCATTGTCATTGAGTTTTGCATTTATTATATCATGTGCCATCTTCTCTAGTCTGCTTTTACTGACATCTAAAAGAGTAGGAACTAGTTTTTGGTTCAAGTTTGAGCCAACTTTTTTACCAATTCTTTGCATAGAATGGTACTCATTTGGAGTTACAAGAGTAATCGCAGTTCCTTTCTTACCAGCTCTACCAGTTCTGCCAATACGGTGAACATAACTCTCTGGGTCAAAAGGCATATGATAATTAAAAACATGAGATATATCAGTAACATTTAGTCCACGAGCAGCCACATCAGTTGCAACAAGAATTTCAAGCTGAGAACTTCTAAATGCTTTTATGGTTGTTTCTCTTTGGTTTTGCTCCATGTCCCCATGAAGTCCCTTAGCTGTATAACCTACTGCCATGAGGTGAGTTGAAAGGCGATCTACTTCTTTTTTGGTTCTACAAAATATGATTGATTTAACAGGATCAGTAGCATCTAGTAATCTTACAATAGCACTATCTCTCTCATACTCATTAATCACATAATATTGTTGATCTATATCTATATTTGTTGTGCTGTCTTTAGGAGTTACACTTACATATTTTGGTTCTTTTAAAATTTTATTTGCGAGTTTTTTAATTGGTTCGGGCATTGTTGCAGAGAAAAGAAGTGTCTGTCTCTCGTCAGGTAAGTATGAAAAAATCTTTTCAATATCTTCTAGAAATCCCATATCTAGCATCTCATCAGCCTCATCAAGTATGATGATTTTTGGAGCAAAATTTCTTAATCTGTTGTTTTTAAGAAGATCCATAAGACGACCAGGTGTTGCTACAACTACAGAAGCACCCTTTTCTATGAGTCCAATCTGGCGAGAGTATGAACTACCACCATATACTGTTACTGTTCTAACTCCGCTCTCACGACCAAGTGTAAAAAGCTCATCACTCACTTGAGTTGCAAGCTCTCTTGTTGGAGTTATAACTAAGATTTCAACTCTGTTTGAATTAGTATCTATCATGCTCATACTTGGTAGTCCAAATGCTGCTGTTTTTCCTGTTCCTGTTTGTGCCTGTGCTACTATATCGTGACCTTCTAGTACTAGAGGTATTGCTTGTTCTTGAACTGGGCTTGGTTCTCTAAAACCAGCCTCTTTTATTGCTTTCATGATATTTTCGCTAAGTCCAAATGATTCGAATGTTACTGCCATTGTGTTTTTTCCTATTTTGTTTTTTTAAACAAAACTTCGCTGTAAAGTGAGCGTAGGAAACTATCCTACTACATAAAAAATTAGTGAGTTTTCAAAATTTGTTTGAATAAACCGCGCAACTAGTATGCAAAAACCTACTAGCTTGCTGAATTGTTTGTCAGTCTTGAGTAAGTTTTGAGCTTCTTAATGAAGTCTTGAATTTGATGCATTGTATCTAAAGTTAGCTTAAGATTTAATTGAGTCAAGTAAAAAAGTTATTTGTGGTCGAACAATATCTCTTATTTCGACTATATTTTTTCCAATTGCAATATTATTAAGAACAGATCCGTGAAAACTATTTGCAAATAGATTTGAAGTAATATCAATATCTATTTCTCTAAACTCCCCCTTGCGTACACCTTCGCGCAAAATTTTTTCTATCTCATATTTCTCTTTTAGCCGTTCTTGTTTAAAGTACTTAGCTAAATTTTCGTGAGAAAAACTTAAAATTGTTGACATATTCATAGAAAGAAGTTTTAGCAGCATATCCATAGGATGCTTCTCTTCTAAGATAGAAAAGTTAAAATAATGAATAATTTTTTCACTACATGTAGAGGAGTTTTCAAATGACCTGCTTCTACTTTCACATAGTAAATCATTGACATATTTCCATATTTCTAATACTATTTCCTCTTTAGTTTTAAAGTATAGATAGACAGTTCCTTTTGCAACATTTGCCTCTTTAGATATAGCTTCAACAGAAGTTTTTGCTAAACCATACTTGGCAAGAAGTGGTATGGCAGCTAAGGCAATAGCTCTCTTTTTTTCATTTTTATCAACTTTTCTTAACATGTATTTTGAAAATATTCCTATCGTTTTTTCTATTATACTCTATTTTCATTTGATGTAATCTTATTATATTTAGAGTTATAAAAAGTCCAAAACCAAGACCTCTAGAGCTTTTTGACTTTTTACCATCAAGAAAGTATGGCTCTGCATAGTTTTCAAGTGGAAACTCCAACTCTTTTCCACTGTTTGAAATTATGATTTGATTTTCATTGGATTCAATAAGAACATGCTTGTCATCAGAGTAGTTAACACCATTGTCAATAAGGTTTTTAAGAGCTGTTCCAAAAAGTTCAAAGTCAACTTTTAGATGCATAGGATTGATTCTACATGTAAAGCTCTTTATATCATGATTGAGTATATCAAAAGAGAAGTCTAATATGTCCTGCAAGGCATACTCTTTTCTGTTTATAGCTAGCTCATTTGCACTTAGTTTTTCAATTCTAGCAAATTCATCGAGAAGTACTTCTTGCCTTCTAAATACATTTTGCAAAATATTTTGATATGTTGATTGTTCTATCATTTCACAAGAGAGTTTACCTTTAGTAATAGGAGTCTTAAGCTCATGCATTATATTTCTTAGAAAAAGCTGCCTAGAGTCTCGTAGCTTTTTTATTTTTTTGACACTGTTATCAAACTCATTTGAGAGTATTCCAATTTCATCTTTTTTATTGCTTTTACAGTCAATATCGAAGTTTCCATTTGCAAACTCTTTGACTTTTCTTCTTAGTGTATATATTGGCATTATACTTCGAATAATAGCAATATATAAAAACAACATTAGTGCTATAACAGTAATTGGTAGTAAAATTTTCGGAAAAATTTTCCTATCATGAGGGGCTTTGAAAATTAGATTTTCACCAAGGATAACATATATGTATGTATTGTATGCAACAGCTTTTAGTTGTATATATTTATCTCCTTTAAAAAGTTTAGGTATCGGCTTTTTCTTAGAAAAAATTTTATCTTTTAATTTATCGTCAGTTATAGGTATGTATCCAGCTTGTTGAAGGATATCTAAATCTAACTTACCATTTTTTTGTGAATTTGCAAGAAGTGCTTTAGTGTATATTGTTACACTTCTTAATTCAAACTCCTTAATTTGATTGTGTATAATGTACATCACTGCACCCACTCCGATTATGGCAATGGTAAAGATAACGGTTATTTTAGTTATTAGTGAGTTGTACCATCTCATAGTTGCAGTCGGTAACCAATTCCACGAATAGATATGATATGTCTTTGATCTTTAGAACTCTCTCCTAGTTTTGTTCTAATACGGCTAATTAAGACATCTAAACTTCTACTATCGCTTTCACTATTTAGTGAAGGAGCATTTCCAATTAGCTCACTTCTAGGGATAACACAGTTGTCTTTTTTAATCATATAAGATAGTACTTCAAATTCTGCTCTAGTTAGATTTAGCTCTTTGTCGTGAAACAGGATGTAACTGCTATTTTGATTTAGTTTTAGTGCACTATTTTTTTCTACTTCAATTGAGTTTGTACTTCTTTTAAATCTTCTAAGAACACTCATGATTCTAGCATATAGCTCTTTGGGTTCATATGGTTTTGGCAGGTAATCATCTGCTCCAAGCTCTAAGCCTATGATTTTGTCTTCTACATCACTTCTTGCACTTGAGATTATAATAGGTATATCACTTTTAGTACGCACCTCTTTGCATATCTCTAATCCATCCATACCAGGAAGTGAAAGGTCCAAAATAAGCAGGTCATACTTTTTTAAACTAAGTGAGCTAATCCCTATAAAAGGATCATCATAATTATCTACACGCACATTGTATTTGGCCAAAAAATCACTTAAAATTTGTGCTAGTTCTATGTCGTCTTCAATCATTATTATATTTGGATTCATAACTAAATCATATCATTGTTGTGTGAACAGTTTGTTAATTTGCATGAATCTTATAACGGTTTTTACCACTTTTTTTAGCTTCATACATAGCGTTATCTGCATACTCCAATAAATTTTTCTTGTTTGTCGTGTGGTTAGGATAGATACTGATACCCAAGCTGACACCTATGCTTTTTTCTTGAGAGTTTTTGAACTCTATTGGCTCTTTTATATCGCTTATGATTTTTTCTGCAATATATGATATATCAGATATTTGACCAATTTTTTCAAGTACAATAACAAACTCATCACCACCAAATCTCGCAACTGTGTCACTGTCTCTCACCGATTGTGTAAGCCTTTTTGCAACTGTGCATAATGCTATGTCGCCACACTTATGTCCTAGTGTATCGTTGATTATTTTAAAATCATCAAGGTCTACAAATATTAAACCAATAATATTTTTTTCTCTTTGAGCTCTTTGTATAGCCTGATCTAGTCTATCATAAAAGAGCGTTCTATTTGGTAAGCCGGTTAAATTATCATAGTGGGCCATTTTTTTTAGTTTAGTTTCGACTAGTTTTTGTTTCTCAATACTTTGAAAAATTCCAACATAATTTGTAATTATATTTTTCTCATTTTTAATAGTACTTATATTCATAAGTTCAGGTGATATGGTTCCATCTTTATGTTTGTTAAACATTTCTCCAGACCAGACCCCCTCGGTTATGAGCTGATTCCACATTTTTACATAAAATTCTTTATTGTGTTTACCCGAGCTTCTAATATTTGGATTTTTACCAATTATCTCTTCTTTAGAGTATCCTGTTAGTTCTTGGAAAGAATTATTAACAGCTATAATAATACCTTTTCTATCTGTCAGAAGTATTGCTTCATTGGTATTGTCAAAGATTTTGGAAAACAGCTCCGTTTTGTCTTGATATATTTTTTCTTGTGTAATATCGATTCCAAAGCCACAAAGAACTTTTTCATTTTCTTTGTCTATTGGAAACTTATATGTTTCAAAAAGTTTTTCAATTCCCTCTTCATTAGTTACATACTCTTGATGTTTATGCTTACCTTCATAGAAAGCTTCTCTATCGCTTTCTAGTATACTTTTTGCTATTTTATCAGGAAAAATTTCTTCTGTTTTTTTATCTTTCCATAATTTAAATCCAAGTAGTTTTTGGTAAAAATTATTCATATATATGTATCTACTCTGCTTGTCCTTAATGAAACTTAGAGCAGGCAGATTATCCATGAATGTCATAAAAAGATCTTTTTGTTTAGTAACTTGCTGTAATTTAATTTTTTGTTTACTTATATCCCTAATCGTTCCATATACTTTTTTAACATCACCATTAGCATCATGTATACCTTTTCCTCTAAAGTTCACCCAGATATCTTCAAGGGAAGTTTTAATACGATGCTCTACATCAATAAACTCACTCTGACCTTTTATGTGCAGGGCAATTGCTTCATTGGTTTTGGAAATATCATATGATTCTACCAGATTCATCCAATCTGCGATTTTTGTCGGAGATTTTTCATGCTCCTTGTATCCCAAAATCTCTTGAGCTCGCTTTGAAAATATAATTTCATCTGTTTTAACATTCCATTCCCAGTATCCATCTTGTGAACCTTTTATGGCAAGATTTAGAGCCTCTTTTTTATTTAAGATAGAAAGTTTTTCTTTTTTAAACTCACTAATATCAAACAAGATACCAACAGAGCCGGTGAGGTAGTTTGTAAAATTTACTAAGGTTGACTTTTTGATATCATTGTCATATGTTAAATCTATCTCTTTAACACAGGTTATTTTAAACTCTTTAAGATCTTCAATTGCCTGTTGTTTAAATTCTTTGAAGCATGTTTTAAATGACTTGTTGCATCCAATAAATTTACCATTTTGGTCTTTATAAAATATAGGTGTGTTAATAGCGTCAAAAATAGTTGAGTAGTTTTTACATTCGGAGGATAGTTTTTTTACCTGTTTTGATTTAATAAAAGAGAAAATTAAAAGAGCAGAAGATATAACAAGTAAAACTGTATTTTCTAGATCAAGCATGAATACTCCTTGAAACTTGAAATAGACTTCTTCTTAACTTTAGGAGTTTAAAGAAGTCTAGCACTATACTTATTATATCATTTTATATATATTATATCGATTTATTTTAATAACTCTTTCTCATTTACATAAAAAGGAACACCTTTAAGTCCTGCAGCAAAATATTTTTTTCTTAGTTTTTCTACTCTTGCAACTTCTTGGTCAGTAACTTTTTTATCTACATCACCACTATAATATTTTTTAATAATTTTAATTTTATCTTCAAGTGTTTTAGCCTTATTTGTTTGCTTGTAAATAAGTATAGATTTTTCCATTGAGCTTCTATCGTGAACTGGTGTAAAAACATATTTTAGGTTATATTTTTTAAGTTTATTCTCGATATCTTCTACCTCTTTTCTACAAAATGGGCACTCAGGGTCTGTAAACTTAACCAAAGTCTCTTTTTTAGGGTCATTGCCTAATACAATAATGTTTTCTTTATTCTCATTTTTATATACATTAGCTAGCTCTCTAATAAGTTTTTTCTTGTCAAATTTATCTTTTATACTTCCACTTTTGATATCAATTACATCAGGGAAGATTAGATCACCTTGAGTAAAAACAGAAACTTTTTGAACACGATTTCCATCGCTTAGATTTATGGAAACATAATCCATACCTTTCATGCCTTCAATCTGAACTCTAGAAGTAACAGTTACTTTTACAGTAGGAACTGGGATTTGAGCTTTAAAATAGCTGATTATTTGTGCATCTGTTGCAGCAAAAACGGAACTACTTAGAATG
>JALSME010000124.1 GCA_026987955.1 Sulfurospirillum sp. | reverse complement strand
ATGCAACTCCTATGTCGCATACAGTTTTAGATTTTTTGAGTGAGGAAGAGCTGATATCAGTACTTAAAAGTCTTTATAAATCAAAAGAGACAAGAAGTGAACAAAATGAAATATGGTTCCAAGAGTTGTGTGAAAAGTAAATATTATAATATTTTTAGGTTATATATGAGATAATGCATTTGGATTCTGTTGTGGTTATTTAAATTAGGTAGGTTGAAGTAAATGGGACAAAATTTTTATATAGCAAAACAGCCCATATTGGATCTCAACGGAGATATATACGGTTATGAGCTTTTATTTAGAGCATTTGATAGAGATGGCAAGTTAAAGGCTATCTTTAAAGATGAGCTTTTAGCAACAGCAAAAGTTTTGGTAAACGCACTTAATCACTTTGGTATGAACTCTTTGGTGGATGAAAATGTAGCATTTATTAACATAGATCAAGAGTTTCTTTTAGATACACTTATATTTAGTATACCAAAAGATCGTTTTATCTTAGAGATTTTAGAGAATACTGATGTTAATGAAAATACAGTTAATCGTATAAAAAAATTAAAAGAGATGGGATATCGCCTTGCTCTTGATGATGTGCATTGCAGTAATGGCTTTATTGAAAAATTTACTCCTATATTTCCATATATAGATGTACTTAAATTGGATGTATCTTTGGTAAAAGAGAATACAATTGAAAAATATTTAGAAAATTTTAAAAAGTATAGATTTAAACTTCTTGCAGAAAAAGTAGAAACTCAAGAGCAGTTTCATAAGTATAAAGCATATGGATGTGAACTTTTTCAAGGCTACTTTTTTGCAAAGCCGACAATTATGCAAAAAGAGTCAATAGACCCAGCATATAAAAAAATATTTCAGTTAGTCAATCTGTTAGATAGTGAATATACAGAGATGAAGGAGATAGTTAAAGAGCTTGAGAGTGAAGTAGAGCTTACTATTCAACTTTTGCGTTTTATAAACTCTTGCTATATTGGACTAAGAACAGAGATAAAATCAATCCAGCAGGTAGTGATGATGCTTGGAAAAAAACCTTTAAAGCAGTGGCTGCTTCTTATCGCTTTTTCGAAGTCAATGGAGAGTGAAGCAAAAATGGCAAAAAATCCTATGTTAGAACTTGCTCAAAATCGTTCAAGAATTATGGCAGAACTTGCTAAAAAAATGAGAAATATCAGCTATGATAGTCATGAGGCATCATTTGTTGGTATATTATCTTTAGTTGACGCTCTTTTAAAAATCCCTATTGATATAGTTTTAGATGAAATACATGTAGATAGTGATATTAAAGATGCACTTATAAATCGCAATGGAGAACTAGGGAAACTTTTAGACTTAGTTGTTGCTATAGAAAAGTTTGATATGCCTAAAACAGACAGTATTTTAGATGAACTCCATCTTACTAATACCGAACTAAGTGATGTGTTACAAAAGAGCTATACTAAATAATAACTCTTTTCATACCATCTTTTTTGACATCATCATATAAATCAAGGTAATCAAGATAGGCAACCAAATATTTTCTACTCATGTCATAAAATTTTCTAAATGATGCTATGTCTACAAAACCTTCATTTTTCATTATCTCTCTCAATCTAGCCATAATTACACTTAAGTTTTCAGTTGTAACAAAAAGATTGTGAGCAAGTCTAACTACTTTTTTTGATTTTGTTAACCTTTTTAATGCATCATCTCCCATCTTTCTATCTATATCAAGTTCATCATATATATTGTAAGGGGCAGTTGGAGTGAAGCCTTCATTTTGAAGTATAGAGTGCATTTTTTCTTCTATAACTTTATCTATATTGTTCACATCTATGTTTGGGTTTTTGTAGATTCCCTCTTTAAATTCCAACTTACCACTTTTGACAATATCTTCTAAAACCTCTTTTAAGAGTGTTTCGCTTGCCCATTTTATTTTAAGTGCTAAAGAGTTTGCAGAGAGTAGGGCATATTCATTTTTTTCATATATTGCATTTATTTTTTCTTTTAGCTCTTTTTTTATAGCAACAGGGTATAGAACAAGTCCCTTTTCATCCACAAAAACATCTTTCATTTCACGAGCAATTTTTAGAGCTTCATCATGATTTAGTCCAAATCTCTGATTTGAAGATATGATACCAAAACCTCTTTTGTGAGTATTTACAAGTATTTCAAAGGAGCTTTTAAAGTCATCATTTTTAAGAGCCTCTAAAAGAGACATTTTAATTTTTTTCTTTATTGGGTCATTTATTGGGTTTAGAACTCGTCCTCCCCCAATTGTTCTACCACTAGAGCAGACAATAAAAGGTTCATTGTGAACTAAAAATACTTTTCTATCAAATTGAAGTTTTGCAAATCCTGAATTAGTCTCACCCTCGCTACTGTATAGAAGAATTTTGGTTTCAATCTGTTTTGTTCCTATAAATAGCATTACTTTTGTATTATGTTTAATCCTTTGGTTTGAAATCCCTTCTATCCAAACATCTACACTCTCAAAGCCTCTTATAAAGCCTTTCTTGCAAAGAAGAGTACCCTTTTTAAGAGCAATTTTTGCATTTTGTAAGTTTATAGCAGTTCTTTGGCTACTTAACGCAA
Organism: Sulfurospirillum sp.; assembly: GCA_026987955.1. GTDB lineage: Bacteria > Campylobacterota > Campylobacteria > Campylobacterales > Sulfurospirillaceae > Sulfurospirillum_A. The sequence goes on along the minus strand of JALSME010000124.1, from coordinate 788 downwards.
TATCTGTATCTTTTTCATGAACTTGCAAGTTTCTTACGATTATTTCTTTTCCGAGTTCTGGTGCAAATACTTTTTCACCTACTTTTACAGTACCGTCAAGCACAGTACCTGTTACAACCGTTCCCACACCAGCAAGTGAAAAAGAACGATCTATGTAGTATCTAAAAAGTCCATTGCTTGGTTTTTCTACAATTGGTATTGAAAAGAGCTCATCTCTTAAGTTCTGTATTGAATCGGGCTCATAGATACTAACAGGAACAATTGACTTAAGTCCAAGATGTGAAAAAGTATTAAAATACTCCTTTATCTCTTTTTTTCTCTCTTCTATTTTTTCTTTGCTCACTAAATCACTCTTTGTTAAAGCAATAATAATGCTTTTAACATGCAAAAGATTTAAAATCTCAAGATGTTCATTAGTTTGAGGCATGACGCCTTCATTAGCATCAATTACAACCATGGCCGCATCAAATCCAAATGCACCAGCAATCATGTTCTTTAAAAGCTTTTCGTGCCCAGGAACATCAATAAAAGCTACATTAGTGTCTTTGTTTACAAGGTTTGAAAAGCTAAGATTTATAGTAATCCCTCGTCTCTTTTCTTCCTCTAAATCATCTCCTGCAAACCCTGTTAGAGCCTCTATAAGTGCTGTTTTTCCGTGGTCAACATGACCTGCTGTTCCTATTATTATGTGTTTCATTTTATTGTCTCCTTTTTCAGGAACAAAGTCCCTAAAAAATTCCTAGCACTAAAGCTTATGCTTTGCATAGAATATTTCATTTTATTGTCTC
>JALSME010000123.1 GCA_026987955.1 Sulfurospirillum sp. | reverse complement strand
AACATGACCTGCTGTTCCTATTATTATGTGTTTCATTTTATTGTCTCCTTTTTCAGGAACAAAGTCCCTAAAAAATTCCTAGCACTAAAGCTTATGCTTTGCATAGAATATTTCATTTTATTGTCTCTTTTATGGTATCTACTATCTGGTCTTCAAACTCAGGGAGTATGCTTCTAAAGTCTATTAAAAACATATCATTTTCTATGCGTCCTATGATATTATTTTTTCTGAACTTTCGTTCTAGCTCACTTGCTTTACCCTCTACATGTAGAGCTATGGTTGGGAACTCTCTGTTTGGTAGAGTGCCACCTCCCATTACGGTTTTAGTTTTTATGACTTTACACTTAGAATCACCTATAACTTTTTGCATTTTTGTAGCTCTTTGAAACAAAGATTCCTCGCTTTGAAAGAGTAGCCATAGTGTTGGTATGCTTTTATAATCCTCTTTTAAATAGGCTTTTATAGTCTCTTCGAGTATACTAAGTGTTATCTTATCAACTCTAAGCATTCTTAAGAGTTGGTTTTTCTTTAGTTTATCAATCAGCTCTTTTTTTCCAGCAATAATCCCTGCTTGAACACTTCCAAAAAGTTTATCCCCACTAAAGCTTATGAGAGATGGTTTATCTTTTAATATTGTTTTAAGAGAAGGTTCATTGTTGCCAAGGTTATAGGGAAGTTCAGGGATATAACCACTGCCTAAGTCATAGTAGTCTATAAGATTATTTTCCTCACAAAGCTCTTTTATATTTTTATAAGGTGTATCTTCACTAAAGCCCTCAATAGAAAAGTTTGATTGATGAACTTTCATAAGCATAGCGGTATTTTCACATATAGCATTTTCATAATCTGCTTTTTTTGTCTTGTTTGTAGCTCCAATTTCTTTGAGTATAGCTCCACTTTGGCTCATTACTTCAGGAATCCTAAAACTACCACCTATCTCAACGAGCTCACCCCTAGATACTATAGCTTCTCTGTTTTTAGAAAATGTATTTAGTATTAGAAAAACTGCACTAGCATTGTTGTTTACCACTAATACATCTTCAACATGAAGTAAATTTTTTAGATGCCCACTAACATGTTCGTACCTTTCGCCTCTACAACCCTTTTCTTGGTTGTATTCTAAGTTTGAGTAGTTGGTTATAACTTTTGAAGCTTCTCCAAGTAAACTTTCGGAGATTAAGCTTCTCCCCATGTTGGTATGAAGTATAACTCCTGTTGCATTTATGAGTGGCTTCAAAGATGGTTCAAAAAGTTTCTCATAACTGTATTTTATGTCATTTAAAATCTTATCAGTATTTAGCTCTGTTATCTCACTATTAAGTATGCTTTGTCTTAGTTGGTCTATCTTTTCTTTAGCAATTTCAGCGATGCGAGTGCTATTTAGCCCACTAAATACAGGGTTTAATACGAGCTTATCAATCTTTGGTAGCTTTCTTAATATATTCACTTCTTACTCCGGTATTGGTAATTTTGTCTCATCAAAGCGGTACTTTCCATTTTGTATTTTTGTTAGTATGCCTTGATCACTTAGGGATTTAAATAGTTTAATTACAGTTGGTTTACTAACAACCACTCTATCCATGATCTCACTATATGAAAAATTTAAAATATTGTCATCATCAAGATTTTTGATAATAAAACGGATTAAATCAACCTGTTTGCCATCAGTAACTGCAGAGATGGTTTTTATAATGTTGTATGAGCGATTTATCTCTTTTTGTTGTATCTTTGGCATCAAAACATCATGAAGGGCATTGAGTAACTCTTTAATATTAATTGGCTTTACAATGTAGTTCTCTACTTTGAGTTTAATTGCATCTAAGAGGTGTTCAGTATCAGTGTGTGCAGTTGTTAAAATAGTAGGAATATTTATACCAAGATCTTGTTTTATGTGTTGCAAAAATTCTATACCATTTTCATTTTTTAGTAGTATATCTGATATAATTACATCGATATGGTTGTTTTGTAGTACTTTGGTAGCTTCAAAGCAGGTTTGTACAGCAAAAATATGTTTTGTAAAGTCTTCTAAAACAGCAGTAGTATGCTTTAGAAGATCTGCCTCATCTTCAATATAAAGTATGCTAAAACCATTGAGTAGTTCAAAGTCTCTTCTGTTCATTTTTTATCCTATTTTTTTTGGGATCTCTATTGTAAACATTGCACAATTGTAGAGTTCGTTGCTTTGTGAATTCATCTTATGCTTTATGTTTTTACAACTTATTTTCCCACTCATATGTTTTTCTATCATCTGTTTTGACATATAGAGTCCAATTCCTGTTCCAATACTTTTATGTTTAGTTGTAAAGTATGGATCAAAAACTTTTGTCATTATATCACTTTTAATTCCACCAGCATTATCTATTACATTAATAATGACACTAGATTCACTCTGTTTTACGATAATCACTATTTTTTTATTTTTTATTTTTTCTTCATTTAGGGCATCTTTTGAGTTATTAATAAGATTTAAAATAACATGTGTCAGCTCATTTTCAAAACCATATATCATTATATCTTCATTGAGATTAATAAAAATATCAATACCATCTTTTTCTAATTGATATTTTGTTAAATCCAGTGATTTTTCTATAACTTTTTTTACACTAAAATGTTTATGTGATTTATTGGGGTCAAAAAATGTTCTAAAGTCTTCTAGTGTTTCAGACATATTTTTGGCAAGAACTCCAGCATCTTCTACTCTTGACTCTATAAACTCTTCATCTAGTTTTCCTGAGAGAAATTTAGATTGAAAACTTTGAATTATCATAGTTAGTGCACCAAGAGGTTGTCTCCACTGGTGGGCTATGTTTTGAAGCATCTCACCTAGGCTTGCGAGTCTAGCTTGGGCAAACATGATTTGATCTTTTTTTCTACTATTTTCTACCTCAATTTTTATCTTTTTTTCCAAAGATTCATTAAGATTTTTTAATTCTTTTGTTTTTAGATCTACTTTATCTTCTAGAGACTTATTAAGATTTTTAAAGTTATTGATAAGTATTAGAGAGATTATAATACTTAAAAAGAATATAAGTCCTATAAGGAGAAATAGCATATAAATACTAGTGCTGAAGATTCTATCGTTTCTATTTTTTTCAGCAACTGCCTTTTTAAGGTGTGTTGTTATGAGACTAGAGAGGTATATATTTATAGAATTAATCTCTAAGAAAATATTTTCAATACTTCTTTTCGTGCTTAAACTACTACCTTTACTGCTTAATATGGCGATAGTTTTTGCCGTTTCTTTGTCAATAGTTTTCATTTTTTGTTCTATCTTAGAGAGAAGACCATTTTGGTAATCATTATTCTCAGGAATATTTTTACTGAGTAAAAAAAAGTTTAGCCAATTACTTGCAAATTCAGGTATACCACCAACTCTATAGTTGATAACATTATGATAGTTTATCCATTGAGATTTAATTATCTGTTTTGCTAGTGAGATAACTTCTGCTGCATTGTTTATATCTATATTATCCTCTTTTATATCATAAAGTGTATCATAGATATTAACCGTATATATATCTTTTATCTCTTCAAGAACAACTTGAGGAAGAGTTCTTTTTTCATAGAGTGTTTCATAGTCAAATTTTAATGCAAATATAGATATCATCATTAAAAAACCGATTGTGATCATACTAGCAGAGATAATTCCGATTAGTATTTTTGTTTTTTTTGAAAAGTCTAGGTGGTTTAAAAAACTATTTATTTGGTGGTATAGTTTCATCTAAAACTCTTTATCTATAGGGATAAATTTACCATTTTTATATATGGAAAGATATGTTTGATTTAGAAGTTGAGTGTTTTTATACTCTATTGGTATAGAGCCAAGAGTCTGTTTGGGTAGATGTTTTATATGGTATAGAAATTTTTTAGATGTTATATCACCTTTTATGTTTTTTAAAGCTTCTACTACCGATTTTGCAGCTAAAAATGATTCAAAGGATGCAAATGTTGGACTACTTTTCGGGTAGTAGAGCTGTAGAAGTTTTATATACTCATTTGAAACAATGATATTTTTATCATGGTAAGATGGAACTGTTTGTGAAAATATGATGTTTTTTGCATCTCCTTGAAGTTCATTAACCAAAGAATTTGAGTTAACAAATGAGATTGGTGCAAATATAACATTGTCAAAGCAGCACTCACGAGATTTTTTTATAAATCTAGCACTCGGTTTGTATGCCCCTACTATGATAATGGCTTCTGGTCTCGCATATTTTATTTCATGAAGAGCATGTCTAATCGAGAGGGTATTTCTTTTGTATGTACCTTCACTTACTAGTTTTAGACCTCTTTTCTTGAGGGCAGAAATAGTAGCGATATATCCCTCTTCTCCATAGTCATCGTTTTGATAAAAAATTGCAAATTTTGTTAAATTTTTTGTTTTGTATAGAAAGTTTATTATTTTTTCAATTTCCTGTTTGTAAGAGCTTCTAAAGTTGACAATATTTGGTAAATTACTATTTCTTAGAAATGATGCACCGGTATATGGAGCAATAAACGGTATATGAGTCTCAGTAATAATTGAAAATACTTTTTTGGTTGTAGGAGTACCAACAAAACCAAAAAGTGCAAATACTTTGTCTTTGTTTATAAGAGTATCTATATTCTTTAGTGTATTTTGTGGCTCATATTTGTCATCATAGAATTTAAGATGTATTTTTTTGTTATGAACGCCACCTTTCGCATTAATATGGCTAAAGTATGTGTTTGCTCCTTCTATAACCTCTTTACCTAGCTCTTTGTTGATCCCACTAAGTGGTAGCGATGCTCCAAGAAGTATATTTTTTTCAGGAATATTATTATATCTGTTTTGATACAAAAATATAACTAAAAAAGCTATAATTAAAACTAGAACTAGAAAAAGCTTCTTTACCACAGTTTAAAACTCCTAATTGATATTTTGATTATTGTACTATAAATAAGTTAAAAATATATATAAGCCCTATATATAAACATAGTAGAGATTATAATAGGATAGAATTAGTCTTGTTAAGACATATTTAAAGCAAAAGAGATTACAATTACGGTAAATAACAGTTTACCAGTATAGGAAGTATTAAATGAGTAAAGAGTATCTTTTTTATGACCAACTATCAATAGATTTTCCTCTAGATGATAGTATAGAAGTTTCTACGACATTAAAAGACAACGATTACATAGTATCAAATGTAGAAACACCACATGCTGAGATATATGCTCCAGAAATTAACTTTTATATTAAAAATTCTCAAGATACAATTGCACAAAAAATTCAAAATATAAAAAAATTATATGACGCAAGAGCACTAAACTATGACTTAGCACAAGATCTTGACTTTGTTCAAGAAGTTGGTGATAAGGTTTTAATAGTTTCTAGCAATGATGAAACAAAAAATATAGATGAGCTTAAAAAATTGGGCTTTACATGTATAGCATTGAGCCCCAAAAATGTACTAGATGTAAATGGATATATAGGTAAGCTTGTAGTTACTATTAAAAAAGATGAGGATGTTTTAGATTTAGAGTGTGACCAAATCATCTGGGATGATGCTCCAGAGTATGCCATGAAGCAGAGCGGTGTTTATGATGAAGATGGCATAGAGAGAGTTAAGAAAAACCAAGGACAGTATGAGTACAAAAACTTTGTAAAATATGATTCTACTATATGTCAATATCATGAAAGAAATGCAGAGATTTGTGGGAAGTGTGCTGAGGTTTGCCCAACAGTAGCTATATTAAAAGTTGATGAAGAGAAACACTTGGAATTTTCTCATGTTGACTGCCATGGTTGTGGAGGGTGTGTTAGTGTTTGTCCTAGTGGTGCACTTGACTACTCACAGATGACAAGAGATGGTTTTAGGGAAGTTAGCAAGCTTTATGATAACAATATAGCACTAATCATACCAAGAAAGATGGAGTTAGAGGCTCTACATGTAGAGCTATTGGAGAGAGTTTTACCACTAGCAATTGAGGGTGAAAAGTTTTTGCATGAGGCACATTTTTTGAGTCTGATTCAAACTAGTGGAAATCCTGTGATTTTTTACAGTGATTTTATATCTAAAGGTACTGGCGATGTTATACGCATACTCAATGATATATTTGCTAAAAAGTACAACAAGAAGGCTATTTTTGTTTGTAAAAATGAAGATGAACTAAAAGAAGCTATGAAAAATGTAGTTTCACTAGAAGAGTGTAGATATGGTATCAACGAAGATGGATTGAAAAAAAGAGAGATATTCTCCGCAAGACTTGCCAATTTGGTTGGCGAAGATGATTTAGGTACTGTAAAAACAGGAGAGCATGTTCACTATGGGAATATAACCATCAATGAAGATGCTTGTACTTTATGTCTTAGTTGTGTTGGAGCTTGTAATGTTAGAGCACTTACAGCTCACCCTGAAGATAATACTCTAAGATTTAACCCATCTATTTGTACAAACTGTACTTACTGTGAGGTTGTATGTCCTGAAGCAAATTGTCTTACAGTTATAAGAGATGAGATAGATTTAAATCCAGACTATTTTAAACAAAATATTATGGCACATGATGAGATATTTGAGTGTGTTGAGTGTGGTGTAGGATTTGCAACAGTCAAGTCAGTAGAAAAAATAGCAAATATGATGAAACCTATGTTCGGTAATGACGAAATAAAAATTAAAACACTTTACTGTTGTGCAGATTGTAAGCCAAAAGTTATGCTTCAAGCACATATAGACGAGAGAGGATAATATGATAAACCAAGAAAAACTGAACCCAGCAAGATCACTTTACTACGGATTTTTTAGCAAAATGCTAATTTTTAGTGAATTAGAAGATAGGTTTGATGGACTTAAAGAGGCTTTAGAAGTTATGATTAAAAATCCACTTGATGAGAACTCTAAAGAGGCTTTAAAAGAGATTTTGGAGATTTTAGAGATTGGTGGGACAGAGACATTGGTCCAAGAGTATGATGAAATTTTTCACAACCCTGAGAGTGCAGTTGTAAGAACTACAGCATCTTTTTACGATGAGGGTGTTGAGAGCGGCAAAAAAAGAGTTGAAGTTAAAAACTTTTTAGGTAAAACAAAAATAAGAAGAGACGAGAAAAATTTCAAAGAGAGTGAAGATAGTGTAGGATTTTTAGTAACTTTTATGCATGAGCTGATTGAGCTTATAATAAAGGGTGAAAAATCTTACGAAACAGTTCAGCATTGCTTGTTTACAGAGGTTATTAACGAGTTTATAAACGAGTACATAGAGGCACTTTATGAGCATGATAAATCAAATGTTTATAAGTCAGTTGCAGTGGTTTTTAATGCATTTATAGAGTTTGAAAGACTCTATTTTGATGTAAGCAGGCCAGCGCCAAAAGAAAAAATAGTAAGAAAAGAGGAGCCTTGTGAGTTTATTAGTGATGAAGAGGCTGAAAGAAGAAAGAGAAATCGTGAAGCAAAAGCAGCAGATGCAGTGGTAAAAGCTTGCTCAATTCCTGAAGAGGATTTAGCAACAGGAGAGGAGGAGGGAGATCTTTAGGATCTTCTTCTTTGAGAAGTTTTTAGAGCAGACAAAGGTCTATTTTGAAAACTTCTTGGTGTCAAGGGGTAAATTTAAGCAAGGAGGATTGTATGCAGAAGAGTAGACGAAGCTTTTTAAAAAAAGCAGCGGTAGTTGGCTCGGTTGCAGCAGTTGCAGGAACAGCAGCAGTGGCAAGTAGTAGCGAATCATACAGTTCAAATGGCGTTGTTGTAGGAAAATCTCCAAAAAAAGAGATTACTTACAAGAAAACTAAAGCTTGGGATGATTTTTATCGCTCAGCTGTATAAACAAAGGAGAGCTTAGTATGACAAGTACTACTCAAAATGCTCTTTCTACTAAAGTAGGTAGAAGATCGTTCCTTAAGATGGCTGCAGTGGCTGGTGCGTTTGGCGCAACTAGTGCATTTGCAAGTTCTGGGGTAACAAGAGCAGCAACAGAAGATGAGGTTAAAAACCCATTTCCTGGATCTAAAAATGTGAGAACAATCTGTACTGCATGTTCAGTTGGTTGTGGTATCACAGCAGAGGTTCAAAATGGTGTTTGGGTTAGACAAGAGGTTGCACAAGACCACCCTGTAAGTTTAGGTGGACACTGTTGTAAAGGTGCTGATATGATCGATATGGTCAGATCAGAAGTAAGACTTAAGTATCCTATGGTAAAAGAGGGCGGTCAATGGAAGCGTATCAGTTGGGATACAGCTTATGAGCGAATCTCTAAGAAATTGGATAGCTTAAGAAAAAAAGATGGTCCAGATTCAACTATCTTTTTAGGCTCAGCAAAAATGAGTACAGAGCAGGCTTACTACTTTAGAAAGTTTGCAGCGTTTTATGGAACAAACAATATAGATCATCAAGCAAGAATCTGACATAGTGCAACAGTCGCCGGTGTGGCGAATACATGGGGTTATGGCGCTATGACTAACTCACTTGGAGATATCCAAAACGCAAAAGCAATTATTATCTTTGGAGCAAATCCAGCAGTAAACCATCCAGTAGGATTTGGTCACTTCTTGAAAGCTAAAGAGAGAAATAATGCACAAATTATTGTAGTAGATCCTAGATATACTAAAACAGCAGCAAAAGCAGATATATTTGCTCAAATCAGACCTGGTACTGATATTCCTTTTATGTATGGAATGCTTAATATCATCTTTAAAAATGGTTGGGAAGATAAAAAGTTTATCAAAGACCGTGTTTATGGTATAGAAGATATTAGAAAAGAGGCTGCAAAATGGACACCAGAAAAAGTAGCAGATGTTACAGGTGTTTCAGCTGAAAAATTGATGCAAATCACTAGAGTTTATGCTAAGTCTACTCCAGGTACACTTATCTGGGCTATGGGACTTACTCAGCATACAATCGGTTCTTCAAATACTCGTATGGCTCCAATTTTACAACTTTGCCTTGGAAACATGGGTGTTGAAGGCGGTGGAACTAACATTCTTCGTGGTCACGATAATGTTCAGGGCGCTACAGATATGTGTTGTCTTTCGCATACGCTTCCTGGCTACTATGGTCTTAGTGCAGGGTCATGGAAATACTTCGCTAAATCTTGGGGAGTTGACTACGAGTGGTTAGCAGGAAGATTTAAAGATAAGAAGATGATGAGTGCAAAAGGTTTTACACTTGCTAAATGGTACTCAGGAGTACTAGCTGGTAAACCAGGTGAAGATAAGATTCACAATGCCGGAACTAATCTAAAAGCTCTTTTTGTTATGGGTAATGGTATAACATCTATTGCTCAGCAAGCAAAAGTAAAAGAGGCACTTGATAATCTTGAGCTTATTGTTTTAGCAGATCCATTTGTAAATGAAGCTGCAATTTTAACAGATAAAAAAGATGATGTTTTCTTATTACCAGCGGCAACTCAGTTTGAAACTAGTGGTTCAGTAACTGCTACAAACCGTTCAGCTCAATGGAGATATCAAGTTGTTGAGCCAATGTATGAGAGCAAACCAGATCATGAAATCATGTTCGAATTTGCTAAGAGATTAGGTTTTTACGATGAGTATACAAAAGGTATGCTAATAAGAGAAAACAAAAAGACATTTAAGTTTCCAGAAGATGCAACTGATGAGATTGCAAGAATCATTAAGACTATTGGTCTTACTGGTTGGACTTCAAAAAGACTTAAAAAACATACTGATAACTGGCATATGTTTGATGAAGTCAGCCTAAGAGGTACAGGACCTATGAAAGGTGAGTACTATGGACTTCCTTGGCCATGCTGGACTGAAAGTCACAGTGGTAGTCCTGTTCTTTATAACATCAATAGAAGTGTTAAAGAGGGTGGTATGGGCTTTAGAAATAGATTTGGTCTTGAGCATGATGGACAAAATCTACTTGCAGGAAAAGGCTCAGCTCCTAAGGGCAGCTCAAATAAAGATGGTTATGCAGAGATTACTGCAAAGAACATCGAGTCAGTTCTTGGTATCAAGCTAAGTGCAGCTGAGAAGAAAAAGATAGGTAAAAACTGGAAAGTTGATACTTCTAACATAATTGCAGAAAAGTGTATGGAAGCTGGAATTGCACCATATGGTAATGCAAAAGCTAGAGCAAAAGTATGGACATTCCCAGATCAAATTCCAATGCACAGAGAGCCATTGCACTCACCTCGTCAAGATTTAGCTAAAAAGTACCCATCGTACAAAGATAAGGCAAATCACTATAGAGTTGATACAAAGTATATCTCTAAGCAGACTGAGAAAGATTGGAGTAAAGAGTTCCCAATCAACCTAGTAACTGGTCGTTTGGTAAATCTAAATGGTGCAGGTATGGAAAACAGAGCTAGTAAATATTTGGCTGAGTTAACTCCAGAGATGTTCTGTGATATTCATCCAGGACTTGCTGCAAATCATGGTATAAGAAATGGTGATATGATGTGGGTTCACTCTCCTGAGGGAACTAAGATAAAAGTAAAAGCTAAGTTCTCATATAGTGTTAGTGAAGATAGAGTATTTTTACCTATGCACTTTGCCGGACACTTCCAAGGTGAAGATTTATCTCACAAGTATCCAGAAGGAACTAAGCCATATGCAGTTGGTGAGAGTGCAAATACTGTTACAAACTATGGTTATGATATTGTTACTCAGATTCCTGAAACTAAAGGCGGATTATGCCGCATAGAAAAAGCGTAGGGGGTGAGAGATGAGTAATAATGAAATGGCAAGAATGAAGTTTTATTGTGATGATCAAAGATGTATCGAGTGTAACGGATGTAGTGTTGCTTGTGCAGAGGCTCATGAGCTTCCAACAGGTGTTAGCAGAAGAAAAGTTATAACTCTAAATGAGGGTGTTGAAGGAAAAGAATTTTCTACTTCAGTAGCTTGTATGCACTGTACAGATGCTCCATGTGAGCAAGTTTGTCCAGTTGATTGTTTCTATATCAGAGAAGATGGAATAGTTCTTCATGATAAAGATGTATGTATAGGTTGTGGTTATTGTCTATATGCTTGTCCTTTTGGAGCTCCACAGTTCCCAAGAGATGGAGCATTTGGTACAAAAGGTGCGATGGACAAGTGTACTATGTGTGCGGGTGGTCCTCTTGAGACTAACTCAGCTCACGAGAGAGAGCTTTATGGACAAAACCGTATTGCAGAGGGAAAAGTTCCTATGTGTGCTGCTATGTGTTCAACAAAAGCACTTATCGTTGGTAGTGCAGATGAAGTAGCAAAAATCTATCGTACTCGTATAGCTGCAAAAGGCAAAGGTGTTCAATCAGCACCTTACGGCTGGAGTAAAGCGTATAGTAACTAATGAAGGATTTGTGATGAAAAAATATCTATTTTTATCAATCGCAAGCCTATTTTTGGCATCGGCTGCATTTGCAGCCGACAGCCAGATTTGGGATGCAATGAGAATACAAAATATATATGGATATGGACAGGTAGAGTCACTTGGGTTAGGACCACTATTTACAATGCTACAAGCAAACTATTTTGCACAGATTTTTCTGGCTGTTCTTATTGGAGTACCTGCTGTATTTTTATTGCATTACCTAGTTATAGGACCTAAAGTTTTTTCACACGATGGAAAAAAGATTTATGCATTTAGTATTTTTAATAGGATAGTACATCAAGTAGCAGCAATATCATTCATAGTATTGATTCCAACAGGTTTTATTATGACTTTTGGATCATATTTTGGTGGTGGCGAATTTGTTAGGATGATGAAGGATCTCCATGGAATAGCAACTATATCTTTTGGAATTGTTGTCATACCAATGTTTTTAATGTGGATTAAAGACATGCTTCCTAATTTTGATGATATTAAATGGATGATGATAGTAGGTGGTTATCTGTCAAAAGAAAAAAAACCAGTTCCTGCGGGAAAATTTAATGCGGGACAAAAGAGTTGGTATTGGATTGCAACACTTGGTGGTATGGTTATGATTTTAACTGGTGCTACTATGTATTTCTTAGATTTCGATATTGAAATGGTTAGAAGTATGACAGGACTATCACAAATAGACCTTCTTAGAGTAGCTGCAATACTTCATGCCTTTTTTGGTATGTTAGTTGTTGCTCTTTTCTTTACACATGTTTATATGGCAGTATTTGCAATTAAAGGTGCAATACATAGTATTATTACAGGATATAAAGAGGAAGAAGAAGTTGAAATTCTTCATAGCTCTTGGTACAAGAAGCTAAAAAAAGAGGGAAAGATATAGATTTTATAGCCCATACATATGGGCTATAAAATTATTTATTGGGTTAAATCACTTATGATAGTGTATGCAGCTTTTCTCCCATCTGCAGCAGCAGTTACTGCTAGGTCTGCTCCTCTTACAGAGTCCCCTCCTGCAAATATTCGTCTGTTTGATGTTCTTTTATTTTCATCAACGATTATCTCTCCCCATTTGCCAGTATTTATCTCAGCAGTATCATACCATGGAAATATAAAGTTATCAAATCCTAGTGCTAAAATGATGATATCGCACTCTAAAACAAAGTCACTATCTTGAATAACATTTAGTTTTTTTCTTTTTTGTCCTTTAACTTCAACTAGTTCTGTTTTTTGGCAGATTAGCCCTTTGACATTGTATTTTTCGTTAACAATAACCTCTTTTGGAGCAGTATTAAACTCAAATATAACTCCCTCTTCTTTAGCATTGATAACCTCTTTTCTGCTTCCAGGCATACTATGCTCATCTCTTCTATAGACACATCGTACTGACTTTGCATTCATTCTAACAGATGTTCTTACTGCATCCATTGCAGAATCTCCACCACCAATAACAACTATGTTTTTATCCTCTAATATCGCTTCATAAAAATCTTGAAATACCCTTTTTTGGGCATGTTTTAGTATGTCCATTACATGATATACCCCATGTGCATCTTCATTTTTAAGATTTGCATTTTTACTTTTTGGAGCACCTAGTGCCACAAATATAGCATCATAGTTATCTAGCATATTTTTTATCTGTTTGGAATTTGATATATCTGTATTTAGATGAAGATTCAGACCAGCTTCTTGCATCCAGTTGAATCTTCTTAGTATGACATCTTTTTGAATTTTAAAGTTTGGTATCCCATATGTTAGGAGTCCTCCTGGTCTATCAGATTTTTCAAACATATCAACTCCAATCCCAGCCCTTAAAAGAAAAGTTGCACAACTCATTCCAGCAGGTCCACTTCCTATAATAGCAACTTTTTTTGTAGTTTTCTCTATTTTTTGACCATAGTCTGGTATCAATCCCATTTTAAATGCCTGTTCATTTAGATAAACCTCTATAGCCCCAATTGTTACACTACCAGTTTCAGTTTGAGTAATAGTACAAGCTCCTTGACACAGAACATCTTGAGGGCATACCATACCAAGTATCTCAGGAAATGGAGATGTTTCATTGCTGTATTTAAAAGCTTCTTTTATATTTCCATTTTTAACTTGTTCTATCCAAAGAGGTATCTTGTTTTCTAAAGGGCAACCAGTTCTGCAAAAACTAAATTCAGAAGTCATACCCTTAAGAACATCGACAGGACACTTTAGGCACCTAAGAGACTGATTTTGTGCTTCATCTTTATTAAATATATAGTAAGTTGGATTAAAATCAGTAATTCTTTTTTGTGCATCTCTCTTTTTTGGAGTAGTTTTTTTTATCGTTAGGTAGGCTTTATTTTGTTTCATTTTCTAATCCTTTAGCTCTATGTGGTCTATATGCATCTCTTCCCCACTTACTGTTTTGGTGTTTGAACCCTTGCATTCAGGACAGTAAAAATTATAATTATCTATTGTATACTTTTTGTTACAATCTAAACATAAAATTTTTATATCGATTATGTTCATATCTAGCTCGGCATTTTTACAAACTTTGCTATTTTCTCTAAAAATCTCAAATGTGCTACTTAGAAAATGTGGCTCTATCCCACTAAGTTTTCCTATATTTACAGCTACAGTTTTTATCTCTCTTCCTTTTGCATGCTTTTCACAGAGGTCTATCATAGACATTACTATACTCATCTCATGCATATCTATTTCCTCATCATATCAAATTGTTTATAATCTATAAGCGAGATTGCATTTGTAGGACATATATTTATACAGGCTTGTTCGCCATTTTGACCTCCACACAAATCGCAAGTAAGTGAGACCATTTGACTAACAGGGGCATCATCTTTTTTGTTGACGGCCATAACCACTGCCCCATATGGACAGACCATATCACAACTAGTGCAGCCTATGCAGTCACTCTCATAATATTTTACATAGTCGTTTTCAAATTTTATAATATCAACAGGGCAACCCTCTAGACATGGTGCATCTGGGCATTGCATACATTGCATTGGAGCAGTTTTACCATCTATTTTTATAACTTTGTTTCGAGATGGTACAATCTCCTCACCATTTAAAATTTTACTATATAAAGTATTTGTATCTATATCCATATGACTAGCAGAACAAGCAAGTTCGCAATTAATACAGCCTATGCATTTATCTGGGTCTGCATATATAAATTTATTGTTTCTCATAGCTATCTCTCCGTACACGAGATACAAGGATCTATGCTATTTAAAATCATAGTAACATTTTCTACTTTATCGCCTAGAATCATAACCTTCAAAGCTTCCCAGTTTGTATATGTAGGTACTTTCCATCTCATACGAACTGGTTTTTGTGTGCCATCGGTTTTAAGGTAGTATATAAGCTCCCCTCTTGGAGCTTCTGTTCTTACAACGGATTCTCCTTTTGGTATATGTGGTCTTTTTTCTAGGTAAGTTTTTCCTTCTGGCATATCAGAAACAACATCTTTTATGATTCGAATAGCCTCAATTACATCGTCAAATCTAGCCATGGCTCTTGATAGCACATCACATCCATCTCTGTGCTTAATATATGGCTGAAGCTCGGGTCTAATAGCATAAAGAGAGTAGGGAGCTTTTACTCTGACATCTCTATTGATTCCGCTTCCTTTTGCAACAGGTCCAGTAACACCTAGCTCTAACGCTTTATCTTTTGGTAGTATTCCAACTCCTATGCATCTTTCTCTTATGGTCTCATCATTTTCATATCTACTTTGTAGCTCTTTTATTTTTGGTTCAACAATGCTTAATTTATTTAAAATAAAATCTATTTTTTTATCATCTAAATCATACTTTACACCTGTAAAGAGGTTAACACTCATGTCCATTCTATTTCCCCAGATACTCTCTTTGAGATCTTGCATGTACTCTCTAGCTTCTAAAGTATCTTTCATAAGTTCATGTGAGTGAGTTAGATGTGAGAGCATTGAGAGATTAAAAAGGTTTGAAGCAACTCTCTTAACTTCATCAGCAATAACCCTAAGTGCCTCTGCTCTTAACGGCACTTTTATATTTGAAATTTTCTCAACCGCAAGGACAAATGTAAAGGGGTGATTGTTGGAACACAAAGAGCATACCCTTTCAGTAAGTATGAGATTTTGCATAAAGTTTTTATTTGTTACAAGTGACTCCATACCTCTGTGTATAAAACCGTTTACAATTTCTACCTCTTTTACTATTCCTTCCTCATCAGCAACAAGCTTGAAATATACTGATTCTTCAAGTTCTGGATGAAATGGACCTATTTTTATCTTCTCACCCATTATCTATATCCTTTTTTACTTTTTTCCACATTATGTCAGTCTCACTTACACCTCTTTGTAGTTTAGAAAGAGGTATATACTCATTTAGTACACCTTTGGCTATTGAATAGTCTAAGAAAAGTCTATCAGTATCAGGGTGCCCCATTGGCTCAACTCCATACATCTCTCTTATCTCTCTCTCTGCCCAATTTGCACTAGGTATAGTAGGAGTTATCGAGAAAAACATATTGTCATTCGTGTTCATTTCAACATTAAAAATAGTTCCATCAATATCAAAATGATAAACTATCGTGTGAGAATCATCACTATTTTTATATGCAGTAGCAACAATACACCGGCCTTTAAAGCTTTTTACTATATTTGCTACACTGCTCATGCTATCTTTTGATTCAAGTTTTATCCAAGCAGACACATTGCCGTAGCTGTCACAGTCCTCTTTTATGGAGCAGTTGTCTACTAGGGTCTCTTTGAAACTTTTTATGATTTTACTTGTACTCATGAGTACATCCTTTTAAAATTTTCTTTTTTTCTACATTTTGGGCATATGTTGCTATTTAGTTTATTTACATCATCATAGACATAAGCTTTTCCTAACAAGCCCTTTGTAGGTTTTTTATATACTTCTTTACAGCAAGAGCATACATCGGTTTTAATATACTCCAAGTTTATATCACTATATTTTTCATCTTGATGCTTAGAAGTATCAAAATCATTTGTATTATAGATTGCACCAGTTGGACAGAAAAATCCACAGTTTCCACAAAAACAGCAGGTGTTATGCCATACTTTGTGTTCGTAGCTATCACCAACTTTTGTTATGTTTATTGCTCCTGAAGGGCAGACTGTTTCACATGTTCTACATGCCGTACACATCTCTACATGTAGAGATATTTTACCTCTAAATGTTTTAGGAGCTTCAAAGCCTTGCAGAATCATATCTATCTTTTTAGAGACTTTTTCGCCACTAGCCTTTTGGTTTAGGATTTTGATTCCTTTTGCAATCCCTTCTGCTATGGAGTGGGGTCTAGGAGGACAGCCTGCTATATTGATATCTACATCTACAACCTTATCAGTGGGACCGTTTATGGCATATGAATCTCTAAAGATTCCACTTGTTACAGAACAAGTTCCTATGCCAACAACGGCATAAGGCTCTGAGAGTCTACTTATATAGTCTTTTAAAAAAGGCTCACTTCTTGCAGTAAGTGGACCAGTAATCACAAGTATATTTGCTTGAGATATATCCTCTACAAGCTCCACTCCAAGTTTGTCAAGTTGAAACTTATCTACAAATGCAGTTGCAACAAATTCTACATCACAACCATTACAACTTCCAGTGTTAATCCTAAAAAGTTTTGGTGTTGGTTTACTCATATTAAATCCAATATGTAATTTTTTATTATTAGACTTCTTGCATAACCCCTTGCAGTCTCAGCAACTCATAGATAAGATTGAGTGAGGCAGTTTATCTCTTGTGTAGCCGTAGCTACGGATGAGATGAACTAACGAAGCTCAAACTTATCTATGAGTTGCCCGTAGGGAGGAATTAGAAGTAGCAATCTTGTACAAAACTTTTCATCGCAATGGCTACGGCTATTACTCAAAAAAGATTTTGTACAATCTCACTACTTCTAATTCCTCTGAGACTACAAGGGGTTATGCGAGAAGTCTAATAGACTTTTTATATATTTATTTAAGAAGTCTAGCGTAAGCATAGCAAAAAAACTATTAATTTTTTTAATTATTTAAGTTTAATTGACTATAATTCCCTATAATGTAATAAAAAGGTAACATATG
>JALSME010000122.1 GCA_026987955.1 Sulfurospirillum sp. | reverse complement strand
TCAAAGTTTGATTTAACATTTATATTTTTAATGAACTCGAAATGCCCTTAATTGGGAATCTCTTACACCCGTTCTCTCAAACGAGGACGAAATTATATACACTTCTTCCTTAGAGACTTATTAAAGTCGGGTAGAGTTTTAAAAGTTTTATTGAATGTGAGTATATCCTGTCTCTGGTTCAACCGAAATTACAATATTATCTATACCATCAGTTAGTGTTATAGTACATGCTGAAGTTAATAAATTGTGTCTTCCTGCTACTGGAAGTTCATAAGGTGAATCTTTTGGAAATGCATTAGATGGTCTACCTATATAGTCAAAATTTATATACTTTACATCTGATCTACATCCACCTCCAAATGTAATATTTGTTATTCCATACTCTTCATTAAGACGCATCCTACTTATGGATTGATTATCTTGATTATTATAACTATTGTCTGGACATATAGAATTACTATAGCCTCCTGTTAGTAGTTCATTATTATTCAATGGGTTTTTAGCAATTTCATCTATGTTTGGATTATTATCACATATTCCTCCAGGACAAGCAAAATTCATATTTGAATATATCATATATGTCCATATATTAGGATAATCTTCATCATTACAGTTAGCTGGACCATTAGTTATATTTTGTACAAATCTAATTTGCCACCTATGCTTATACCATTTTGAAATATTTCTATCAAACTTATTATCCATCATAGCTAAATGTTGCGTATATCTAATATGGCTTACAATTTGATCAGCTGCTTGTCTTAAACTACTATTTTGAAAACTTGGAGCTATCATTACTGAGATAATTCCAACAACAACAATGACAAAAACTAATTCTAACATTGTAAATGCTTTTTTCATATCGATGCTCCTTCCCTATAAAGATAAAAAGACTGTATTGTTTTGTTAAAATATTTAATGTCAATACTATCATCTATCTTTTTTTTAAAACTTGAACGAGACAGTTTAAGTGTACCGCCACTGTTAATTCCATAAAATTTTAATCTTAACGCTAGTCTTCTATCTATTGTATTTATTTGATTAATATTTTTCTTTTTAAGTTCTTTTGCAAGATCTTTTGCTATGTGATACTTGAATGCCAAATGTTTTTCTGGATTCTTCATAATCAAATACAGTGGTTTATTAAAATAACTTACGAATAGATTTATAATTAGAAATGCAAATACAATACCAAAAGTTACGTTATGATACTTTCTATGCTCAGGAAGTCGCACACGATAACTGTTAAAAAAGACTTTAACAACCAAAGGTATAGCAATCACAACAAATGGTGCAAAATCTTCTAAAAGTAATTTTTGCCTAAATGATAAAAGCAATGACAACACTAATGAAGAAAACGAAATATACCAAAGTAAATTTTTTTCCTCTTTTATAAGTATTCGATAAAGTGCATATAAAACATATATAAAGAGAAAAAGGGAAAAAATAGCTGCATAAACACCGAGGGCATCGAGAAAATAACCCTTTGGCTTACCTCCGGTATCAAATCCATATATATACATAGATATACCAAATAAAAATAGAGAAATACTAAGCAGGTATTTTTCTCTATTAAAAACACTATAAAAGAAAAGAGATAGATACAAAATTGAAAAAGAGTTATCTGTAAAGAGTGCAATAAATAGTATAAGATATGATGTTTTTTTGTAGTTGTACATGTATAAATATACAAACAATAGTGTTAAGAATATAGCGATATACGCACCATTTACTAAAATAGCTGCACTATTTACTCCTGGCAACATTGCGTACAGGGCAATTGATACAACTCTATCTAGTTTTCTCTTTAAAAAAAGTTTTCCAATTTTGTATAGTAAAATAAGTGATGCAATATGTAAAAGAATAAATGGCAATCTTAAAGCTAAGTCATTTTGACCAAACAACATAGTAGAATAATATACAAGATAATGAACTAATGAGTGCCCCTCAAAAAGAATCAGGGCCTCTTCATACCTAATAGAGAGAGTACTTACACCATACAATAAGAGTAGAACACTTGTAAATATAACTATAAAAACAAGAGTTATCTCTTTCATATCTTTAAAAAATTATCCAATATTTCATAGCCATATTCACTTAGAATTGACTCTGGATGAAATTGAACGCCATATATATCTTTACCCTTTACATGTAGAGACATGATTTCATGGTCATCAGTGCTATAAGATGTTGGAATTAAACAAGCTGGAAGAGCACTGTTTTTGACAACTAGCGAGTGATACCTAGTCATGATAAAACTTTCGGGTAGTCCTTTAAATATACAAGTCTCTTCACTCTGTTTAATAGTAGATGTCTTTCCGTGCATCATATTTTTTGCTCGTACTACTTTTGCACCAAAAACCTGAGCTATTGCTTGATGTCCCAAACATATCCCAAGGATTGGAAGTTTATCTTGAAAATACTCTATAACTTCTAAGCTGATTCCCGCTTCATTTGGAGTAGCTGGACCTGGAGAGATAATAATCTTTTGTGGATTAAGTGCCTCTATCTCTTTTATGCTTAGCTCATCATTTTTGATTATCTTTAAGTCTGCACCAAGCTCTAGGCAGTATTGAACTATATTATATGTAAAACTGTCGTAATTATCTATCATTAAAATCATAGTAAGATTATAGCATAAAATAGGGAAGTCTTGCTTCCCTATTTTTTATTTGTAGTTGTCTATTTGGAAATCCCAGAAAAACTCTATCCACTCTGTTGCCTCACGAGCCATAAAATCTGGCCTAAGAAGTGCCTTTTCTTTATAATAGATAGAGGCTACTTTTAAGTCTAAATGAGGATATTTCTTCATTAAAACTTTTTTAATTTCAATCATTGTTTCACCACTATCTATAATATCATCGACTATTACAACTTTTTTTACTTTACTTAAATCAGGTACATTAAAAATATCAATTGTATCAAGCTTTCTAGTCTCTTCATAATGAATTGAGTTTATTGAGTATAAATCTCTCATATCTAAAGCCTCAGCAAGAAAATGTCCTAGTGTCATGCCACCCCTTGCAATTGCTAAGATCACCTCTGGTTCGTAAACCTTTATCTCTTTAGCAAGCATATTTACATCTATTTTAAACTCATCATAACTATAAAACTTCATATATACCTCTTCTTAATGTACTAAAAATGCTACCATACTGATAGCTGCTAATGCGATAAGCCCAGTATTTATATCTTCTGTCTCTCTCTTTAATAACTTAATTAGTAAGTACGATAAGAAACCAAAAGCTAATCCATTGGTGATTGAGTAAGTTAGTGGCATCATAATTACCATAAAAAACGAGCCTGTTGCAACCGCAGTATCTTTAAAGTTAATATTGCCAAGTTCTGTAAACATCAAAATACCAACCATAACTAAAATAGGGTAAATTGCATTTGCAGGTATCTCTTTAAACAGAGGCATCATAAACATAGTAAGCAAGAAAAACAGTCCAGTGAATACCGCTGTAAGACCTGTTCTACCGCCCTCTTCTACTCCACTAGCACTCTCAATAAAACTCGTTGTAGTAGAAACACCAAGAAGAGTTCCTGCTACTGTTGCTGCAGCATCTGCTTCAAGTGTTTTTTGTAACTCTTTACTCTCATCGTCTTTAAACATTCCAGCACGAAGTCCGACACCTGTTAATGTTCCAATAGAATCAAACATATCTGTAATCAAAAATGTAATAATAACAGGAAGAAGAGAAAGTGTCAAAGCTGAACCAATATCTAGTTGCATTGCAATTGGTGCAATTGAAGCTGGCATAGAGATAAACTCTTTTGGAAGAGACGCAAGTCCAAATGCTATAGCTACTCCAGATGTAACAAAAATAGAAAGTATAAAAGCCCCTTTAACTCTCCATGAAAAAAGTGCAAATGTCACAACCAAACCAACAACACCAAGAAGAACCTTTGGATCACTAAAATCACCAAGACCTACCAAAACTGCAGGATTTGCAACAACCATACCCATCTCTTTTAAACCAATAAAAGCTATAAATGCCCCAATACCAGCACTAATAGCACGACGCAAATCAACAGGAACACTTTTCATAACCCATACTCTGAATTTTGTAAACGACAGTACCAAAAACAAAATACCAGATACAAAAACAATGCCAAGTGCAGTCTGCCATGGAATTTTCATACCAAGTACTAAACCAAATGTAAAGTACGCGTTTAATCCCATTCCAACACTCATTGCAATTGGTGTATTTGCCCAAAGACCATTAAGAACCGTAGCAAAAATTGTAATCAATGCTGTAGCAGTAATTAATGCACCAAAATCCATACCTGTTTTACTCATAATGATTGCATTTACTGGAACAATATACATCATTGTTAAAAATGTTGTAAAACCTGCTGTGAACTCCGTTTTGACATCTGTGCCATTTTGTTTTAGTTTAAAAAAACCCAAAATCTCTCCTTTTCCTAATTGTAGTTTTTTAATTCATTATATAGACTATCTCTTTCAACTGGTGTGAAGCCACTGGTTGTAATCAAGTCTAGAAAATCTTTTATATTCATACCAGTTGCACTATTTGCTCCTGCTGCTGATTGAATTGCCTCTTTTTCTATGGTTCCATCTAAATCATCTGCACCAAATTCTAATGCAATAAGTGCCAAATTTATAGTAGAAGTTGCCCAATACGCTTTTATATGTGGTATATTATCTAGCATGAGTCTGCTAATTGCATATGTTTTTAGTATCTCTGATGAGCTTAAAAAATCTTCTACTTTTAGATAGTTATTTTCTCTTTGATAAACTAAAGGGATAAAAGCATTAAAACCACTTGTTCTATCTTGAACATCACGGAGTCTAAGCATATGATCAATTCTATCTTTTCTTTTTTCAACATGTCCAAAAAGCATAGTTGCATTTGACATTTTGCCCTTTGAGTGCCAAAGTTCATGAATCTCAAGCCACTCTTGTGAGCTTACTTTACCCTTACAGATATAATCTCTTACCTCTTCATCAAAAATCTCAGCTCCGCCACCAGGCATAGAATCAACTCCATACTCGACCATCTTGTCTATAACCTGCTCATAACTAAGCTCATACTCTTGTGAGAGAAAATTAATCTCAGCAGCAGTTAAAGCCTTTACATGTAGAGATGGAAATTTTTCTTTTATTTTAGAAAAAATCTCCAAGTACCACTCTAAACCCGTTTTAGGATTATGAGCTGAAACTATATGAACTTCTTTAATTCCATTACTATATGACTTTTCTACCGAGTTTAGGATATCTTCATGAGTCATCGTGTATGGATTAGGATTTTTTCTGTTTGCACTAAAGGCACAAAATTTACAGATATCTTTACAAATATTGGTTGGATTAATATGTCTATTAACATTAAAAAAAGCTTTTTTACCGTACAGCTCTCTTCTTTTTTTGTTTGCATACTTAGCCAAAGTAAAGAGGTCAAGCTCGTAAAGAGCTAGACCATCTTCGTAATCTAGGCGTTTTTGCAATTCTAATTTTTCAATTAAGTTCATTAAAAACTTTCATATATTTATTTAAAAAAGTTATTTTACCTTTTTTTGGTTAAAACTCTCTTACACATACTCTTCTGGTGGAAAATTTTCAACAACAAAATCTATATCTTTGTCACCTCTTCCACTTAAGTTCACCAATATTGACTCATATGGTTTCTCTTTTGCAAGCTTCATGGCATACGCAACAGCATGAGCACTTTCCAAAGCAGGTATGATACCTTCATATCGAGACAAATCATAAAAT
This sequence comes from Sulfurospirillum sp., assembly GCA_026987955.1. Taxonomy (GTDB): domain Bacteria; phylum Campylobacterota; class Campylobacteria; order Campylobacterales; family Sulfurospirillaceae; genus Sulfurospirillum_A. The sequence continues at coordinate 1,176 of JALSME010000122.1, read as the reverse complement.
GCTTGAATAGTCTCTTTGTCATTTGCAGTTGCAACTTTTGTTCTTTTTATGCTGTTCAAGTAAGCATGCTCTGGTCCAACAGAAGGGTAATCAAGACCACTTGCAATAGAGTGTACAGGTGCAGGTTCTCCTTTTTCATCTTGAAGCATAATAGAGTTAAAGCCGTGAAGAACACCAGGTTTCCCATATGTCAAACTTGCCGCATGCTCTCCAAGTTTCGTACCAGTACCTGCTGGCTCAACGCCATACATATCACAAGGGTCGCTTATAAAGGCTGAAAACAGTCCCATTGCATTACTTCCGCCACCTACACATGCCACTAAATTATCTGGTAGATTTCCTGTCATATCTAAAAACTGATCTCTTGCTTCAAAACCAACTACACTTTGAAAATCTCTTACCATCATCGGATATGGATGAGGACCTACAACAGAGCCAATTGCAAAAAACATAGACTCTGGATCACTCATATAAGCACCAAATGCACTGTCAACTGCCTCTTTCAGTGTTCTTCCACCAAACCCAACAGGCACTACTTTGGCACCAAGTATTTTCATGCGTATTACATTTGGATACTCTTTTTCTATATCTACCTCACCCATATGAATCTCGCACTCCAAACCAAAATAAGCTGCTGCAGTTGCAAGTGCCACACCATGTTGACCAGCACCAGTTTCAGCTATAAGCTTTGTTTTTCCAAGATATTTTGCTAACAGTGCCTCACCCATACAGTGGTTTAGTTTATGTGCCCCTGTATGATTTAAATCCTCTCTTTTAAAGTAGATTCTAGCTCCTCCAACATAATCTGTAAGCCTTTTTGCGTAATAGACAGGTGTTGGTCTTCCTTGATAATGCTTTCTTATATCACGAAGTTCCATGATAAAATTATGCGAATTTCCTATGGTTAGATATGCTTGTTCTATCTTTTTAAACTGTTCAATCAACTCAGGAGGTAAAAATGCCCCACCAAACTCACCAAAATATCCCTCTTGATTTGGCTGAGCTTTTAGATATGGTTTCTCAATCATATTAAAAATCCTTTAAAATAGTTTTATTCATTATAAGTCATGCAAGTTAAAAACAATATAAAAACTAGAATTCGATGGGTTCTTTACTTAGTGATGTGGCTAATATTTCACAAACCTGGTTATACTCTTGCTCAACTTCCATCTGCTC
>JALSME010000121.1 GCA_026987955.1 Sulfurospirillum sp. | reverse complement strand
TTTTTTTCATTGAAATCTATATCGTTATAAATCATAGAATATCCTATTAGACTTCTTGCATAACCCCTTGCAGTCTCAGCAACTCATAGATAAGTTTGAGTGAGGCAGTTTATCTCTTGCGTAGCCTTAGCTACGGATGAGATGAACTAACGAAGCTCAAGTTTATCTATGATTTGCCAGCAGGGAGGAATTAGAAGTAGCAATCTTGCACAAAACTTTTCATCGCAATAGCTATGGCTATTACTCAAAAAAGGTTTTGCACAATCTCCACTACTTCTAATTCCTCTGAGACTACAAGGGGTTATGCAAGAAGTCTATTGTTTAATAATCAAGATTGTATCTAAAATCTCTTTAACACTATATGAGGCACCTCTACATGTAGAACTATTGACAAATATAGTATTTGGTATGCCCGCATTTTTTCCTGCTTCTATATCGCTTTTTTTGTCGCCTATCATCCAAGAGTTTTTCATATCTATTTCAAACTCTTTTTGTGCTTGTTTGAACATGCCTGTTTTTGGTTTTCTGCAGTTACAGTTTGCCTCAGGAGAGTGCGGACAGTGGTAGACTTTTGTGATTTTTATACCTCTACATGTAAAGCTTTCTAGCATCCAAGCTGTTAGCTCTTCGAACTCCTTTTCACTGTAGTAACCTCGCCCAATTCCAGACTGATTTGTAACAATAAAAAGTTGATAATCCAGATCCAAAAAGTGCTGTAGTGTCTCAAAAATACCATCACAAAAATCAAAATTTTCTTTTTTGTGCACATATGAGTAATCTTTGTTTATGATGCCATCTCTATCTAAGAATATTGCTTTATTTGTATTTAACATGTGTAATTATAGCCTACTTATCTAATTATCAGTTTATATTATATAATAATATAAGTTACATTAAAGGGAAGTGCGATATAATTTGTCCCAAATATAAACTTAGGAGATATGATGAAAAAATTTACAATAGCATTAGCTATAACAGCAGTTGCGTCACTTGCGATGGCAGATGGTGCGGCACTTTACAAAAAGTGTGCGGGATGTCATGGTATGAAAGCTGAGAAAAAAGCTTTAAATAAATCACAAGTTATTCAAGGATGGGATGCAGCTAAGATTGAAGCAGCACTTAAAGGTTACAAAGATGGAAGTTATGGTGGAGCTATGAAAGGTCTTATGAAAGGTCAAGTAGCGAGCTATGATGACGCTAAGATCAAAGCAGTTGCTGAATATATTTCTAAACTAAAGTAATTAGCTACTAATCAGGAGGACCGTAAGAGTTCTCCTTTTTTTCCTCTTTTCTTTTCAAAATCTCTTTTTTTCTGTTTTCCATCTCTATTGCATCATGAAGTGCTTCTTCACTATCTAGTGACGCACCATCTAAAAACTTTTTGGTATCTTCAAACTGACCAGTCCTAAGCCCCCAAAGCAAAGCCCAAAGCCCCAAAGCTCCTAACAGAGTCGAAGCTCCTAACATCATAACTACTAACCAATTATCCATTTTACTCTCCCCTTTTAATTGGGCAAAGCCCAATAAAAATTCCTCGCGACTGAAGCACGAAGTAACTTCTGTATATTATTTTATCCTCATTGAATTACCAACTACCACAAGTGAGCTTAGCGACATACTCAAAGCTGCTACAAGTGGTATCACAAAACCCATCATAGCAAGTGGAATCGTTATGACATTGTACAATACTGAGATGAGAAGATTTTGTTTGACTTTGCTAAATGTATTTTTAGAAATCTCAAATACTGTCTTTAAAGACTCAAAACTATCATTTATAAGAACTATATCGCTCATGTTTACAGCCACATCTGTTCCACTTCCCAAGGTAATAGCAACCTCACTATTTGCAAGTGCCAAAGTATCATTGATACCATCTCCAACCATAACAACAACCTCACCATCTGCTCTTAGTTTAGCTATATACTCTGCCTTTTCATCTGGAAAAAGTTTTGCTTTGTACTTAGATATACCAACTTCATATGCCACTTTTGCAGCTACTTTTTCATTGTCTCCTGTGAGCATCACAACATCTAGCTTTGAGTTTTTAAGGTACTCTATAGTCTCTTTAGCTCCAACCCTTAAACTATCTTCAAGTGAAAAGCTAGCTACAACTTTGCCTCTGAAACCTACATGTAGAGCTGAGTTGTTATCATCTATATCTCTACATGTAAAGCCTTCATCTTCTAAAAATAGAGCATTTCCTGCAAAAATCTGTTCACCTTTGTATGTTGCTTTAATCCCTTTAGCTTCAATTACCAAAATATCTTCCAAATCAACAAGATGGTACCCTTTTAAGAAATCCTTCACTCCTTTGCTGATTGGGTGAGTTGATAGGGAGACCAAAGAGTAGAGTATATTTAGATCAAAATCCCTGTCTATTTGAGAGTTAACTACTTTTGGTTTTCCATTTGTCAGGGTTCCTGTTTTGTCTAGTACCACCGTTGTAGCTTTTGCGATAGTCTCTAAAAAACTTGCCTCTTTAAACAGTACTCCTTTTTTTGCTGCTCTTGAAAGTCCAACTAAAGTTGCTACAGGTGTTGCAAGCCCTAAAGCACAAGGACATGCTATAACTAAAACAGAGATAGATACGATAAGAGCCTGCTCAAAAGTACCACTATAAAAGTACCAAACAACAAATGTTACAACTGCAAGAAACAAGATAATAGTAGAAAAATACCCAGAAATCTGGTTTGCAA
>JALSME010000120.1 GCA_026987955.1 Sulfurospirillum sp. | reverse complement strand
AGTATGCTTTTTATATCACTTCTCATACCGGTAAAATATCCCTGATACTGTGCAACAGCTATCCACATGATGTTCATACTCGTAAAAACTCCTACAAGGAGCTTAGAGTAGTAGTCTTGCCTCTTTGCATTGGCTTGAGCCTCTTGCATACTTGCATCGTATGGGTAAGCATTGTAGCCGATGCTTCTTATAAGTTCTATGATTTGTGAAAGTTTTATGGTCTCACTATCCCAAAGGATTTTTGCTTTGTTATTTGTATGGTTTATGCTAACTTCTACTATGCCCTCACTTCTTCCAAGCACTTTTTCATTTAGCCAGACACATGCACTACAATGTATGCCATCTATAATGAGCGAGACTTCACTAAAGCCATCTTTTTCTTTTATATATCTATCTTTAAAACCATCTAAATCAAACTTTGTTGCATCCTCAGTACTATGCTTTGGTGGCTCTATGGTATTTTCACCCATCTTTTCATAAAAGTTATCTAACCCTTCATCTTTTAGCAGATGATAGATTCCTTGACAACCTTTACAACAAAAGTATTTAGAATTGTCTTCTATCAGAAGCGACTCTTCATACTCCAAATGGCAATGATCACATTTTATCTTACTCAAATTGTCTCTTTTTTATTTGTATTATATCTATTTATGCTAAAATTCTACCAAAAGGATATATGATGATAATATTTGAAGCATTAGTAAAAAACAGTGAAGATGGTGGCTGGTTTATAGAGCTAAAAGATACGACAGATAACAGAATGCTAATTTGTAAAAGCCTAGAAGAGTTTGAAGTTCAAATCCAAAAACTTGCGGAAGACTATGGTGGAAGAGTGGATGAAGTAACATGGATAAGCCATGAAAGTCTCACACCAGAGAATGAACAAAAACTAAGAGTTGGTATGATGGAGTACCATGAAAAGTACAAAGAAGAGCTTGATATTGCAAATAACGAGGCTCCTTCTTGACAAAAACACAGCATTATTATAAAATACAATCTTTAAACTACAAAAGATTGCGATTGCGATACTTCTGCACTTAATACAATTCATTATAATACAAAGGTATACATATGGGCGGCAATACGACTGCGTCTAACAACAACCACAAAACAAATAACAAACAACATAGTAACAAAAGAACACATGTACCTGTTAAGGGTCACAAAATAGAAACACTAAGAAATACGTCTTTAGACAAACTTTTAGAAATTGCATTAGAATTGGATATTGAGAACCCACAAGAACTTAAAAGACAAGATTTGATGTTTGAGATACTAAAAGCTCAAACTACTCAGGGTGGATTTATACTTTTCACTGGAATCTTAGAGATAACTCATGAAGGGTATGGCTTTTTAAGAGCGCTTGATGCAAACTTTAGTGACACAGCCAATGACTCTTATGTTAGTGCTACACAGGTGCGAAAATTTGCTCTAAGAAATGGTGATATTGTAACAGGACAAGTGCGTCCTCCAAAAGACCAAGAGAGATACAATGCACTTCTAAAGATAGAAGCAATCAACTACCTTCCACTTAAAGATAGCAAAAAAAGACCATTATTTGAAAACCTAACACCGCTATACCCAACAGAGTCCTTCAAGCTCGAATATGATCAGATGAAAAAAACTGGTCGTGTACTTGATCTTTTTACTCCTATTGGGAAGGGGCAAAGAGCATTGATTGTTGCTCCTCCAAGAAGTGGTAAAACTGAAATCATGAAAGAGCTAGCTCATGGACTTGCTAAAAATCATCCTGATGTTGAGCTTATAGTTTTACTTGTAGATGAGAGACCTGAAGAGGTAACAGATATGGAGAGAAGTGTTAGAGGTGAAGTTTTTAGCTCAACCTTTGACCAGCCTGCAAACAACCATGTACGAGTAGCAAACCTAGTTATAGAAAAAGCAAAAAGAAGTGTTGAGATGGGAAGAGATGTTGTTATACTTCTAGATTCTATCACTCGTCTTGCTCGTGCTTACAATACAGTAACTCCTTCAAGTGGCAAGATTTTAACAGGTGGTGTTGATGCAAATGCTCTTCACAAACCAAAAAGATTTTTTGGAGCTGCTAGAAACATAGAGTTTGGCGGAAGTCTTACTATAGTTGCAACTGCACTTGTAGATACAGGTAGCCGTATGGACGAAGTGATATTTGAAGAGTTTAAGGGAACTGGTAACTCAGAGCTTGTTCTTGATAGAAACCTTTCAGATAGAAGAATCTATCCAGCAATCAACATAATGAAATCAGCAACAAGAAAAGAAGAACTTCTTCAATCTCCTGAAAAACTTCAACGCATATGGGCACTTAGAAGTGCTATTAGCCAGATGGAAGATGCGGAAGCTCTTAAGTTTTTATATGCAAAAATGTTAAAAACAGAATCTAACGAAGAGTTTTTAAACCATATGAATGAGTAAGGGGATTAACCCTTACTTCCATTTCTATACATTGGATGCTGGTAGTCATTTTTCTCACATCCGCTAAAAACTGACCCAACTGCTAGTAAAACCAATATACTCAAAATAATTTTTTTCAATTTAATATCCTCTTATATGTAAA
>JALSME010000119.1 GCA_026987955.1 Sulfurospirillum sp. | reverse complement strand
CAACTAATTATCAACTTGAATTTAGAAGATAAAGATGTTGAAGCGGTATTTATTAACCATAAAATTTTACCAAAAGATACTATTTTGAAAGATGGTGATAGAGTTGCACTTGTACCTCCTGGAGGCATACCAAACCATGTTAGGGCTTATGTAGGATAACCCTATTTTTTAGCTACAAATGTAACAAAATTACCATACTTAAAAAGTGTCTCTACATTTTTGAAGCCAGCTGATAAAATCATATTTTTATTTTCTTCTTCAGTATAAGGAACTAAAACATTCTCCAAGGCCTCTCGCTTTTGTGAAATTTCAAATTCACTATAACCCTGTTTTTTCTTAAATTCATAATACATATCTATCATCTCTTTATTTAGTACCTTATCTTCAAAAATAATTTTTTCACTAAAAATAAAAAGACCATCATCTTTTAAAGAGCTATAGATTTTTTTGACAAACTTGTCCCGTACTAGTGGTCGTATAAACTGAAGCATATAGTTTGCGATTATAATATCACTACCATCTAAGTTTTCTTTGGTAATATCCCCATTTACAAGCTCAATATTAGCTCCAAAAGCTGCTACTTTTTTTGCTGCATTTTCTAGCATTGCTTCTGAATTATCAATCCCAACCAATCTAAATTTATGAGATTTTTTATACAAATTCAAAAGAGTATTTGCAGTAGAACAACCTAAATCAATCACAAAAGCATCACTCTTGCAGTGAAGTTCAACTAAATCACAAATAAGAGCTATAACCTCTTTATAAAAAGGAATTGATCGCTCTAGCATATCATCAAAAACAGTTGCAACACTTTCATCAAATTCAAACTGTTTTTTTATAGGTTTTGAAAAAACTTTATCCACTTATAAGCCCATGTTTATAAAATTTACATATTTTCAATGCACACTTTGCACTTTCTATATCAATTGTTATCTGAGTTTTAAGTTCTTTTAAATTATTGAATTTTCTATTCTCTCTTAAAAAATGAACGAAAAATATTTCTACCTCATCTCCCACTTCCACATCAAAATCAACAATATGTGTCTCTATTGAAAAGTGTCCATCTGTTGTCTCTCTAGTGCCTATAAAAGAGACAGAATTATATATTTTATTCTCAATTCTAGTTCTTGATGCATACACACCTTCACTTGGAAGAAGATAGTCTTTTACTTCAATATTAATAGTTGGATAAAGCTCCTCTTTCCCTAATCCCTGCCCTCTTATGACTTTTCCGTGGATTGAGTACTCTCTACCCAAAAGGAGATTTGCTCTATCAATATCTTTTGAAAGTAAAAGTTTTCTAATCACTGATGAATGAACAGAGATACCATCATAAAAAAATTCATCTACAATTTCAACAGTTCCATCAAATATTTTTTTTAAATCTTGAGCATTACATGATCTTGATTTTCCAAATACAAAATCATAGCCGACAACAATTTTTTTAAGATTTATAAACTCTTTCTTAAGAAGATTAACAAATTCATCCCCACTTAAATCTTTTACTTTTAAAAAATGATAAAACATACATGGGTGCTTTGAATATTCAATTCGTTTAAGTCCTGGTGTCAGATTAGCATGATCTTTATCAATTACAAATAGAGCTCCATTATCACCTAGTCTATTAATCAACTGCATATGTCCTAAATGGATACCATCAAAACTACCTATTGCAATGGTATCTATGCTATCTTTTACTAAAACAGTAGAAGGTTTCTTCATTTCCCTCTTTTCCTTTCAGTATTGATTCTTTTGTATCAAGAAGTCTCCACCCAAGAGTAAAACACCTTGATACAAACTTTTCTTTCACTCTATTTATAGCAGACTCATCCTTAACAACTCCCTTAGTTGTTCTTTTGACCCCAACTCCTACTTCAAATTGTGGCTTAAAAAGTATTAAAATTATATTATCTGCAAGCCTATCTATATCTTCTAAAATCTGATTAACACCAATAAATGACACATCACATGTGACCAAATCAAACTTTTCCTTACTTTTAAACTCCCTTATATCTGTTTTTTCATAAAGACTTATTCTCTTATCACCTCTTAGGCTAGTATGAAGTTGATCACTTCCTACATCTACACCTGTTACATGTAGAGCCCCATTTTCAAGCAGAACCTGCACAAAACCACCGGTACTACTGCCAATATCTAGGCATTTTATTCCCTCTACATGTAGAGCATCTGAGTCTTGAAAAAAACCTTTTAGTTTATTGGCTGCACGGCTAACATATTGTACTTTTTCTTCTACTTTTATTTGAGAATCACTGTCTACTTTAAATGATGCTTTTGTAATAACACTGCCATCTACTAAAACTTCTCGATTTTTTATCATTTCTCCAGCTTTATTACGACTTTGTGCAAAAGAATTTTCAAACAAATATACATCTAATCTCACAGCATGCTCCTCATCTGCTCTTCACTTATAAGCTCAACTCCTAAACTAATAGCCTTATCATATTTACTTCCCGCATCTTCACCATAAACAACAAAATCTGTTTTTTTAGATACACTTCCGGTAACTTTGGCTCCATGACTTTCAAGAAGTTTTTTTATTTCAGATCTACTTTGGCTCATACTACCTGTTACTACCACAACTTTACCATTAAAAACCGACTCTTTCAGCTCTTTTTTTTCAAGCTCTTTTGGCTTAACTATATCTTGAAGCTCTATTATTTTTTCTCTATTTACATGTAAAAACTCTTCTAAACTTTCACTCATCTCACTACCAAAACCATCAAGCAAAGCTATATTGTCTGCTTTTTGATCAATCCAGCCTAAACCATACTCCAATGCCAAACTCTTTGCAGCAACTTCTCCAATGTGTTCGATACCCAATCCATAGATAAATCTATCTAAACTAACTCCCTTACTACTTTCAATTGCATTGAGTAACTTTAAAGCTTTTTTTTCTTTAAATCCCTCTAGTTCTAAAAGCTGTTCAATACAAAGTGAGTACAGGTCTTTTACACTGCGTATTAACCCCTCACGGTGAAGTTGTTCTACTATTTTTTCACCTAAGCCATCTATATACAGTGCTTTTTTTGAAGCATAGTGGATAATAGAATTTACAACCCTATCACTACACTCTAAATTTTGACACTTAATCAAAGTACCTTCATCAAGAAGTTCTGAATTACATGTAGGACATTTAGTGACTCTTTGAATCTCTTTTTCTGATCCTGTTCGTCTCTCTTTAATAACCTTTATGATTTTTGGAATAACATCACCACTTCTTATGATGATGACACTATCACCAATTCGTATGTCTTTTCTTTTTATCTCATCAAAATTATGCAGAGTTGCTCTTTCTACTGTAGCTCCATCTATATCAACTGGTTCTACCTCTGCTACTGGAGTAATGACTCCTGTGCGACCAACTTGAAAAACTATATCATTTATACGAGTTATCTTCTCAACAGCAGGAAATTTGTAAGCACACATCCACTTTGGATACTTAACTGTGTACCCAAGGTCTTCTTGAAGATCTATATTGTCTACTTTAATTACCATACCGTCCATCATCATCTCTATTTGATCTCTTTTTGATATGATTTCTTGATAAAACTCTTCTATTTCATCTATGCTATTACAGGCTTTTTGCATTGGTGGTTTTAAAAATCCAAAAGAGTATATAAAATTCATTTTTTCAGAAAGCTTAGGTAGATTTAGACTATTTTCTCCTATACCCCAAGGCTGAAAAACAAGTCTTCTCTTTGCTGTGATTGAACTATCTAGCTGTCTTAGACTACCTGCTGCTGCATTTCGAGGATTTGAAAAAAGTGCCTCGCCCTCTTCTAGTCTTTGTTTATTTATGATTTCAAAATCTGAAATTTTTATAACAACTTCACCACGAATTTCAATAAAATCATCATAATCAATTTCCAGAGGTACTGAGTGAATTGTTTTAACATTTTGAGTTACATCTTCACCTATCTTTCCATCACCTCTAGTGATAGCCTGAATAAGTTTTCCACTATCATAAACCAGATTTAAACTAGCACCATCAAACTTTGGTTCACAAAAGAACTCAGCACCATCCACATTTTTATGAATTCTTTCGAACCAAGTTTTAAGTCCATCTTCATCAAATATATCTTCCATACTCCACATAGGAGCTCTATGTACTGCTTTTGAGAAACCATCACGCACAACTCCACCTACCCTTTTTGTAGGAGAATTTTCATCTGCATCTGATGGATTTTGTTTTTCATAAGCTTCAATAGAGCGATAAAGAGTATCATACTCCTCATCTGTAGCTATAGGGTTATCATCAACATAGTAGGCATAAGCCCACTTTTTTAAAGTTTCTATCTTTTTTTTATAAGTTTCTTTTGTCATACTTTAGAATAACAAAAAAAGCTTTAAAATCTAATTTGAAAACTCAACCTCATATACAGTATCAAGCAAAGATATAAAATCATCTGCTTTCATATAGCCAGGAAACTCGTCAATAATCTTCATAGTTTTAGGGTCCAATATGTAGTTTGAAGGAAAGTACTTAACATCTTTTATACTACTTGGCAGTTTTATATTCCCTATATCTACAATTTTATGTACATAATATCTATCTATTTTTTTGATATTATTTTTTGGGGTAAAAACTTCTCTATTCATTTTTTCACAATAGTGACAACCATCTCTCTCAACACTTATTAAAATAAGTTTATTATGTGTAAATGCATCTTTTGAAACATTTTTCCAATCTAGTGCTTGAGTAGAACAGAAAAACCCAAACAAAGCCAAACTCAATAATATTTTTTTAAACACACTCTATCCTTTAAATAAAAGTAAAATTATTTTAACATTAAGAAGATAAATAAAAGCTAAATCAAACTAAATAGCTATCATATAAAAGTTTTAATATGGTAATTCCAACAATGCAAAGAAAAAATACTCTTATAAACTTTACATCTTTTTTAACTACTAAACTTGAACCAATATATGCTCCAAGTATCTGACCAAATCCCATTAAAATTCCTACTATCCATAAAACTTGTCCACCTACAATAAATACTCCAAGTGATACAATATTGCTTGTAAAATTCATGATTTTTGTCTGTGCAGTTGCACTTTTTAAATTTAAACCTAAAAGTGTCACAATTGCAATAGTCCAGAAACTACCAGTACCTGGTCCAAAAAAACCATCATAAAAACCTATCGAAATACCAAATATTAGGTAAAAAAGATTTGGACTTAATCTATGATGCCTATCTTCAGACCCAAGCTTAGGAGTTAGAAGTGTATATATAAATATAAAAATAAGCATTATAGGAATAATCTTATTTAATAAACTAGCGTCTATAAGTAGTATAGAATAAGTTCCCAAACTAGCCCCTATGAAGGTAAAAATAACCCCCATATATACATCTTTTAAGCTTACTAAACCTTTTTTTATATAATTTGCAGATGAGGTAAAGCTTCCAAATGAACTTTGCAGTTTATTTGTTGCTAGTGCGATATGAGGTGGCATTCCTGATGCCATAAGAACAGGAACTGTTATAATTCCTCCTCCCCCCGCTATGCTATCTACAAAACCAGCTAGAAAACCTGCTGCTAAAAAGATAGCATAATAGTATAATTCAAACTCCATTATGAGGCTACTACATAGTGCTGTGGTATCATTATTTATACTTATAAATATCAAATGTATTAAGTCTGATCTTAGCAAGAATCTCGCGAGTTACAACTCGTAATGCATAATTTCTATCACCACCCTTAATACGACCCACTTCGCACTCACCACACTTATGGCATACAAAAAATGTTATCTTATCTCCTAGATTAGATGTTGTACTACAGTTTTCATCATCTACATGTAGCATTGACTTACACTTTGGACAGTAGCACCATAAGTCTACTATTTTCTCTCCTGTATAACTCCACTTCCAAAGTACATTATGAAACATGTCTACTCTATAGAGTTTAAATTTGGGTTCAAATATCTTAAAAATTAAAATAGCTATAAAAATCAGCATAACAAATAATGAAACAAAACTTGCTATAATAACCTCTTGAGAAAAACCATATTCTATCGAAAGGTTTGTAATAAATTCTATCACACAACAACCTCATCAATAGCCTTTTGAACTAGTAATGCCTGTCTATGTTCAGCTACATCATGAACTCTTACAATACTTGCTCCATTTTCCACAGCTTTTAAATGAATAGCAAGTGAACCAGACACTCTGTTTTCAACACTAGATTTGCTAATGCTATCTATCATAGACTTTCTACTAGCTCCAATAAGCAAAGGATAACCAAAATGTAAGAAATGTGCATGATGTTTAATAAGAAGTAAATTATGCTCCAAGTTTTTTCCAAAACCAATACCCACATCTAACACTATTTTCTTAATTCCAAATTCTTGTGCTTTTGCTATTCTCTCTTTGAAAAACTCATCCACCTCATGTATAATGTCCTCATAAACTGGATTGTTTTGCATATTTTTTGTTGAGCCTTTTTTGTGCATTAAAACTACAGTTGCACTGTACTTACTAACTAGTTTAGCAACTTCATCACACTCCAAAGATGTTATATCATTTACAATAGAAAACCCATGCTTTAAAGCATACTCAATGCACAAAGGTGAATAACTGTCTAGTGAAAACTTAGCTTTATCAAGTAGTTTTTCTCTAAATATCATATCAACCACTGGTTTTATACGCCGTAACTCATCCTCTTCACTCACTCCATCACTACCTGGTCTTGAAGAAACTCCTCCAACATCAATAATATCTGCTCCATTTTCTATCATATTCTTTATGTGTATAAGTGCATTAACTCCACTAAATCTACTTCCTTTAAAAAAACTATCTTCGTTCGTATTTAATACACCCATAATCTCAACACTATTGGTATTTTTAACTAAAAATCTACTAATCTGCTTTGCAAAATCTTTTAGACCAAATGGCTGTGCTAACTCTTTTTTACTTAAGGTTTTAAGCTGTGCATCTGTTGCTATTAACACAGCATTGCTAATTTCATCTCTACATGTAACAGTATCACGACTAACTGC
>JALSME010000118.1 GCA_026987955.1 Sulfurospirillum sp. | reverse complement strand
GAGTAGCTTTTAAACAGCTCTTTATTAAGTAGTAGATAAACAAGAACCGATCCTAGCAGTGCAATTTGAAGGTATTTTAAATTTCCATCTAAAAAAGAGAGCATTGAAAATGCTACTCCCTTGTTGTATGTCAAAATCAGGGAAAAGTAGTCTCCATACCATCTAAAACCATCTAAAAATATACCCTTAATACTCTGATCTATAAGAAAAATTCCAGTGGCAGAAAGTATAAAAACTATAAAATATTTAGCCATTGAGCCTACTTCTTAACAGCTCTTCTACCTCGACCATAAACTTTGTAAGTTGACTCTCATCTTTACCCTCTAAAAGAATACGAAGAAGATTTTCTGTACCAGAGTAACGAATAAGAACTCGAATGTTTTGCTTCTCAATCTTCTTAACCAACTCTGCATAACCATCTATATCTTCTAAAGGTACTTTTTTGCCGACACTCAAGTTTTTTTGAAGCTGGGGATATAAATCAAACGGATTTAAAAGCTTACTAGCAGACTCATTTTTAGTCAAAATATTTGCCATAACTGCAAGTGCAGCAACCAAAGCATCTCCTGTTTTAGCAAAATCTGACAGTATTATGTGTCCGCTTTGCTCTCCTCCAAAATTTAGACCATCTTTTTTGAAAGTTTCAAGAATGTACTTGTCTCCCACATTACATCTATGCAGATCTATTCCATTTTCATTCAAGTAGTCTTCAAGTGCTTGGTTGCTCATCACAGTAGCTACTGCACTATTCTTATTTAGGGATTTTCTATTTTTCAAAAACACACTAAGTGCTCCGATTAGCTTATCTCCATGGATTACATCACCATTTTCATCTACAACCACCAATCTATCTGCATCACCATCAAAAGCAAAACCTATATCGGCTCTTAGTTTTCTTACCTGCTCTCCCAAATTTTCAGGATGAAGTGCTCCACAATTTAGGTTTATATTACTTCCATTTGGCTCTGCATTTAGTAAAACCACATCTGCTCCAAGTTCGTTAAAAATAGTAGGAGCAACTTTATACGCTGCACCATTAGCAGTATCTAAAACTATTCTTACATTATGAAGTGTCAAATTTTTTGGAAATGAATTTTTAATATGCACGATATAACGACCAATAACATCATCGATACGCTTTGACCTACCGATTTTAAACTCTTCTTTTTGGTTTTCTTCTATTAGCTCATCATTGTAAAAAATCTTTTCTATTTCAGCTTCTGCTTCTTCGTTGAGTTTATTGCCTTGTGCATCAAAAAACTTGACCCCATTGTCATAGTAAGGATTGTGTGAAGCACTTATCATGATACCTGCATCACATCTAAGATCCTCTGTCAAAAAAGCGATTGCTGGTGTTGGCATAGGTCCAATTTGTCTAACATCGTAACCAATAGCAGTCAATCCAGAAACAATAGCATTTTCTATCATATATCCACTTCTTCTGGTGTCTTTGCCCACAATAATTTTGTTATTTATCGAATTTTTACGAAAGTATATACCTGCTGCCATTGCTAATCTCATTGCATTTATTGCATTTAACTTTTTTCCTGCTCTGCCTCTAACACCATCAGTTCCAAATAGTTTCATCGGTTTTCCTCATTAAATCTCAAATATTTTGGCAAGTATACCACAATAAGAGCAAATATTTAATAAATTATTACTTAAAATAAGCATAATTTAATAATTAGTTCTGTATAATCAATGCCTAAATTTCAATACGAAAGGCTTAGCAATGGCTAACCATAAATCAGCGGAAAAACGCGCAAGACAAACACTAGTAAGAACAGAAAGAAATAGATTTTATAAGACAAGAATTAAAAATCTAACTAAAGCTGTTAGAGTTGCAGTAGAAGCAGGCGATAAAGAAGCAGCAACAGCTGCACTTAAAGATGTAAACAAAAGTTTTCATTCATATGCTGTAAAAGGTATATTAAAGAAAAATACTGCTGCACGCCGTGTTAGTAGACTTGCAAAATTAGTTAACTCAGTAGCTGCGTAATTTACGCGGCTTCCCCTTTTTACACTCTACCTCTATTGAAAGTTCTATATGCTACAAGATAAACTACAACCATTTTTAAACAGATACGATGAGATAAGTAAGCTGCTTAGTGAGCCAGATATTGCATCAGACATAAAAAAGATGACTGATTTATCAAAAGAACAATCTAGCATAGAACCTGTAAGAGAAAAGGCTTTAGAGTACATTGAAACTATCGAAAGCATTGAAGAGAACAAAATGCTTCTAGATGACGATGAGCTAGGTGAACTTGCGAAAGAAGAGTTAAAAGAGCTTGAGCCTCTAAAAGTTAAAATTGAAGAGGATATTAAAGTCCTACTTCTTCCAAAAGATCCAAATGATGATAGAAATATATTTTTAGAGATTCGTGCAGGAACTGGTGGAGATGAAGCAGCACTATTTGTAGCAGATATTTTTAAAGCATATGTTAGATATGCAGAAAACATGAACTGGAAAGTTGAGATAGTAAGCTCTAGCGAAGGTATACTTGATGGCTATAAAGAGATGATTATAATTATTAAAGGTCAAGGTGCCTACTCTAAACTCAAATATGAGGGTGGTGTTCATCGTGTTCAAAGAGTTCCTAAAACAGAGTCTCAAGGAAGAGTCCATACTTCTGCTATAACAGTTGCGGTTATGCCAGAAGTTGATGATGTAGAGATAAATATAGATCCAAAAGATTTAAAAATCGATGTCATGAGAGCTTCAGGAAATGGTGGACAATCCGTAAATACAACAGATAGTGCTGTAAGAGTTACGCATATTCCAAGTGGACTTGTTGTAACAAATCAAGATGGAAAATCTCAGCACAAGAACAAAGATGCGGCCATGAAAATCTTAAAAGCTCGTCTATTTGATATGCAACAAAAAGAGCATGATGCCAAACTAAGTGAAGAGAGAAAAACTCAAGTTGGCACAGGTGATAGAAGTGGAAGAATTAGAACATACAACTACCCACAAAATCGTATAAGTGACCACAGAATAAACCTAACACTATATAGGCTAGATGCTATCATGGAAGGCGGTCTACTCAACGAAATAATTGACCCCCTAATCGCAAATGCTCAATCAGAAGCAATGAGCGCAGCAGGACTATAACAAACTTCCTGCTTTTTTCTTTTCGCTATTTACTGCATCATAATACAACAGTTTATAATCTTTCATCATTTTATGTAGCATTTTCACATATTTTTCACCTAATTCTGAATACTTCAACATAGTATTTGCAGCTTCATATCCAGATAAAAGCTTTCCTTCTTTACGCTTTTTGTATCTTAGATCCCTAAAACTTTGATATGCATTATGTCTGTTTAGATTTAAAATATAAGAATCTACAGAGGATTGCAGGGTTCTAAAAATTCTTATCTTATGGGTTTTGCCCTCTTCTCTTCCTAGTGGAATAAGCCCAGCCTCTCCCCATGTCCAATGTCCAAAGATATTGTTTGCCTCTCTTACAAATCTACTCTTACCCCATCCACTCTCAATCGCACCCTGAACAAGAGCTAATGGCACTGGAACTCTATCTACTTTTTCAAGATATTCATCTCTGTTGAACAGATTTTTAACTCTATACTTTTTTGATATCTTTAAAAGTCTATTCAAATCTTTAGAACTCAAAGAACGAAAAGAGCTACTTATTGCTCGAGTAAAGAAATCTTCTATAAAGGCTCTCTCTTGCATAACTTTTGCATTGCTCTTGTCTATCATAGGCTTCAAGATGTTTATAAATTCCCTTTTTTGTACATCTCCGCTTAAACTATAGTAAGAAGATGGAAATCCCGTACCTAAACATATAACACTGCTAAATATAGCACCCGCTAATATTTTATATATTTGTTTCAAAAACTTTTTTCACCCTTCCTTTAAAAAATAGTTTCCCTTCAAAAAATCTTAGATTCAACTCCTCTTTACTTGTAGGAAAAACTTTCGAACTACTCCCCACTTTACCCTCTACATGTAGAGCATAAAAACAAGCTGCCATGCCAGTTCCACATGCTCCTGTTTCGTTTTCCACTCCTCGCTCATATGTTCTTACATATAGAGCATCATGGGCATGCAGTACAAAATTGACATTTGCATTGTACTTATATCTCATTTTTGAAGCTAAGTCTTTACTATACTCATCAAGACTTTTTACTTCTGTGACTAAGTGAGGAACACCCGTGTCGTAAAAATACCAAACTCTGCCCTCCTCTTCAAACTTTTTTGCTAACTCTTTAACTTCTGTTAGTTCTGACTCTACAACATCATCTTCAACTATAGAGCTTATATATCCGGCATCTGTTAAGAATTTCATTTTACTGTTAGCTAAACCATTAGCAAACGCATAGTGAGCACAGGCACGACTTCCATTACCACACATCGCAGCACGACTTCCATCGCTATTGTAAAACAGCCACTTAAAATCACTATCTTTATTTGGCACTAAGACTATAAGCCCATCTGCACCAACTCCATCTTGACGATGACATAATTTCTTTGCCAAATCACTGTAGTCTTTTTCTACAAATGTATGAAAGACTACAAAGTCATTTCCACTTGCGTTATATTTTGATACCTGCATATACCCATCCTAAATACTCTATAAATTTTTCTACCTCACATTGTAGGTGTTTTAAATCTTTTGAATTATCCACAACCCAGTCTGCCATACTCCTCTTTTTCTCAATATCAATTTGTGACTCTATCCTCTTAAGAGCTTCAAGCTTACTAAGACCCTCTCGGCTTATAAGACGATCTAACTGAATCTCTTTTGGCGTATAAACAACTACAACCATCTTGCAATCATACCCTTCACTCTCAAAATAAAGTGGTATATCTATCAGATATGGAAGTTCAAACTTCTCTTTTTCTTTGGCCTGTTTATCTATCTCTTCTCTTACTTTTGGATGAATTAGAGCGTTTAACTTATCTCTTTGCTCTTTTGAAGAAAAAATTATATCTGCCAATTTTTTTCTATCAATTCTATCACCCTCAAAAATAGAGTCTCCAAAAAGCTCTCCTAATTCACTCTTACTTGATTCAAGCTTTTCTTTTGCAATCATATCAGCATCAATCAGACTAAATCCTTGCGTCTTTAGTAGAGTACAAACTGTACTCTTCCCTGTAGCAATCCCTCCTGTCATAACATATGCATGATTTAACTTCATTAGTTTTTCTGAATCCTTATCAACTCTTCTCTAAGATATGTCGAAAGTGCAACCTGTGTTAGTGTCTTTACATTTATACTGTCTTGATTTATCACTATCAACCTTCTATTTTTATAACGATTTTAACATAATTTTGTTAAAATAGGTTAAAAATCACAAGGCATAAAATGAGTACAGTAAGTTATAAAGATGCAGGTGTCGACATAGACGCAGGAAATCAGTTTGTTGAAAACATAAAACCACTAGTAAAATCTACTTTTGATTCAAATGTAGTAGGTGGTATTGGCTCTTTTGCTGGAGCTTATGAGCTTCCAACTGGCTACAAAAAACCTGTTATGCTTGGTGCTACTGATGGAGTTGGAACTAAACTAAAACTAGCGATTGAGTCTGGCAAATATGATACTGTAGGCATCGACTTGGTTGCTATGTGCGTAAATGACCTCATCTGCAACTTTGGAACTCCACTCTTCTTTTTAGATTACTACGCTACTGCTAAGCTAGATATCGATGCTTCAACTGCTGTTGTCAAAGGTATTGCCAATGGGTGCATCGAAAGCGAGTGTTCTCTTATCGGAGGGGAGACCGCTGAAATGCCAGGGATGTATAGTGGCAAAGATTTTGATTTGGCTGGTTTTTCAGTGGGTATTGCTGAAAAAGATGAGATGAATAGACTTGTTCATGTAAAAGCAGGTGATATTCTCGTAGCACTTCCAAGCTCTGGTGTTCACTCAAATGGCTTTTCACTTGTAAGAAAACTTTTCTTTGAAAAATTAGACTATAAATTTGACACAGAGTTTGACGGTAAACCTCTCATAGACACACTTTTAACTCCTACAAAATTATATGTAAAAACATTTAAAAAACTAAAAAACAAGATAAATGCTTTAGCTCATATCACTGGAGGAGGGATAGTAGAAAACCTCCCAAGAGTTCTTCCTGAAGGTATGCAAGCAACAGTTTATAAAGACAAAATCCAAACTCTACCTATATTTGATTTTATGAGCAAGTATGTAGAGGAGGGCGAAATGTACAGAACTTTTAACATGGGTGTTGGAATGGTTTTAGTAGTAAGCCCTGAAAATGTAGATGATGTTCTTGCAAACTCAGATGGCTATGTTATAGGAGAGCTCAAAAAAGGCGATAAAAAGGCAGTGATGATTTAGTGAGCCTTTTTTATATAGCATCAAAACTATTTACATACCTTGTTTTACCTCCTGGTATTTTCATACTAATGTTCCTATTAGCATCAATATATGCTAGAAGATTTAGAGCTCTATTTTTACTATTTGCCATATGTTTTTATGCACTTAGTAACTCATATGTAGCAGATTGGCTACTTAAACCTCTTGAGGTAAGTTACAACAAGCCTATAAATCTCAGCCAAAAAGCAGATGCCGTCATAGTTCTAGGTGGTGGAAGTATTGCTGGAAGTGCAAACTTGCCTCTTGCAAATGATGCCTATAAAAGGGCGGTTTGGGCTTTGATGATTTCAAAACAGACAAACCTACCCCTGCTTTTTAGTGGTGCAGGAACCTACAAAAAATATACCGAAGCCAATGCCTTTTTAGACAGTGTGAACGAAATAAAACAAAACCTACAAATTGCAAATATACCTCTACATGTAGAGGCAAAAAGTCTAAACACATACCAAAATGCAAAGTTTTCTAAACAACTACTAGAAGAAGAGGGCATAAAAAATCCAACTATCTACCTTGTAACCTCCGCCTACCACATGAAACGCTCTGTTAAGCTATATGAACACTTTGGTTTTAAAGTCATCCCAGCAGCAACAGATTTTAAAATCAGCAACAAACCAAAAGATATTTGGCAAGTTTTACCAAACATATATGCACTCAACAAAAGCTACATTGCACTTCATGAGTATGTTGGAATATTGAGTTTAAAACT
>JALSME010000117.1 GCA_026987955.1 Sulfurospirillum sp. | reverse complement strand
AAATGCAATGGAGGTTTATCGATAGTCCAAAAATGAGTGCAAAAGCCAATATGGACTTCGATAAATCTTTAGTTGAGAACTTCGATGGCACCCCAATCTTTCGTCTATATAGCTGGGAGAAAAACTCTTTTACTATTGGGCGATTTCAGCAACGCAAAGATATACCAAATATAGAAAAGTTTGGAACGAACTATGCAAAACGCATGACTGGTGGCGGGTTACTGCTTCATGGTTGTGATGTATCATACTCTATAATCATGCCAACAAGCCTTTTGGGAACAAAAAATGTTAAAGAGAGTTATGAGTATATATGTCAATTTTTGCTAAATTTTTACAAAAATATAGCTCTACATGTAGAGTATGCAAAAGACCTAGATTTGGCTCTTTCTAAAAGCTCTTTTTGTCAAGAGGGCTTTGAGCCATATGACATGATATGCCAAGGTAAAAAGCTAGGAGGACATGCACAAAGAAGAACAAAAAAGCTTATCTTTCAGCATGGCTCTATCCCACTAAAAAAAGATGACAGAGATTTTAGTGGATATTCACTTGAGGAGTTTGGAATTTCTATTAGTGAAGATGAGGTAAAAAAGCTATTAAAAAATAGTTTCTTTAATATGTTTAATCATAATTAAACTTATTTAATTGTAAACTTTTACCATTATTGGATTGTATGGAGAGTGAAAATGTTAAAACGAATTATATTGGTATTTATATTTAGTGCTATTGGACTTAGTGCAAACAATTTCAGAAGTGGAATGATTGCATATAAAAAAGGGGACTATACTAAAGCTAAAGTTCTATTTGAAATGGCATTGGAAAAAGATAAAGTCTATAATGCAAGTCATTTACTAGGCAAAATGTATCTAAATGGCAATGGTGTAAAAGTTAATTATGATAAGGCAATTAAATACTTTAATTTTGCATATAAATATGGAAATATAACTGCTGGCTGTTATGCAAGCAAAACATATATGAAAAAAGGTATATTTAATTGGGGTGTACTAGAAGATGGACTTGCAAAAGGTTTGAAAAAAAATACAAAATTTTGCCTAGATGTAGTTGATATATGGATAAACAAGTAAGTTACAAAAAACTAAATTGGCTTTCAAAAAATGCAAAATTGTTACAAATTATCTTAAGATGTATTTACTATAAATTTAGATAGTATAAAGCTTGTTTAAAAAAAGGATTTAGTATGTTAAAACGCTTTATATTAATTTTTATACTTAGTTCAGTTGTGCTTAGTGCAAACAACTTTAGAAATGGAATGATAGCTTACAAAAAAGCTAACTTTGCAGATGCGAAAGCCTTTTTCGAAGCGGGTATTGTAAAAGATAAATCCATGACTTCTAGCTATATGCTTGGAAGAATGTACCTCAATGGTGATGGAGTGGAACAAGACACAAAAAAAGCAATTAAGTTTCTCCTTCATGCTTATGATGCAGGAAATATACCATCAGGATGCTATCTAAGTGAAGCCTATATGAAAGAAGGTAGCAATCTAGCACTACTAGCAGTTGGTATCATAGAAGGTCTTAGAAAAGGTGTTCCACATTGTAAAGTGGTTTTAAAACAGTATCATTCATATAACTTTCCTACTGGATTTGATTTTGACAATACAACAAACTACTAACAAAAGAAAGCCAGAATGGCTACTCAAAAAAGTCTTTTTTGCACAACAAAAAGATGTTGAAATTTCTCTAAAAGACATAGGTATTCATACCGTTTGTCAAGAAGCAATGTGTCCCAATATGAGCGAATGTTTTTCTAAAAAACTTGCTACTTTTATGATACTAGGTTCAACTTGTACTAGAGCATGTAGCTACTGCAATGTGGATACTGGTATGCCAAGTGGCATAGATGAAAAAGAGCCACAAAAAGTTGCAGATGCTGTTGTTGCTCTTGGTTTAAAACATGTTGTTATAACAAGTGTAACTAGAGACGATCTTAAAGATGGTGGAGCAGAGCAGTTTATAAAGTGTGTAAAAGCCATAAAAGATATGGATAACAGTATCACTGTCGAGCTTCTTATACCAGACTTACAATATGATGAGCATGCACTAAGCAGGGTTGCAAACTGTGGAGCAGAAGTTGTTGGACACAACATGGAAACAGTTCCTCGCCTATATGCAGTTAGAAAAGGTGCAAACTATCAAAAATCACTTGGGGTTTTAAAATCACTCAAAAAAGCAAATCCTAAACTAAAAACAAAAAGTGCACTTATGCTTGGGTTAGGAGAGAGTGAAGATGAGATAAAAAAGACACTACAAGACCTCTTAGATGTAGAGTGCACTCTCATAACAATGGGGCAGTATTTGGCTCCTAGTAAAGCTCATGTTGAAGTTAGTGAGTATATAAAACCAAAAAAGTTTGAAGAGTATGGTGCTATGGCACTAGAGATGGGATTTGAGTTTGTAAAAAGCTCACCATATACAAGAAGTTCATATATGGCACATGAGTATTTTGAAAATGGAGGAAGATTAGATGGATAGATTTGATGTTATTGTTATAGGAGCAGGACCTGCTGGAAAAAATGTTGCTCTAGACTTAGTAAAAGGTGGTCTAAAAGTTGCTATTATAGAAAAAGATAGAGTTGGTGGAACATGCCTAAATGAAGGCTGTATACCTGCAAAACTATATCTTGAAAGCTCCTCATATGTTTCTAAACTAAAGCATTTTTCAAACTATGGTGTAATGGTAGATAATATTTCATTTGATATGACTCAACTAAAAACAAAAAAAGATGAACTTCTCTCTATGTTAAGATCAGGTGCAACCAGGACAATAGAAAAATCAGCAGCACAACTCTTTCATGGAGAAGCAAGTTTTATAGATAAAAATAGTGTTAAGGTAGGAGATCAGCTACTAGAAGCAGACAAAATTATAATCGCTTCAGGTTCAGTTCATAGACCTCATCCACTTTTAGAGATAGATGGTAAGCAGATTATATCAAGTAAAGAAGTATTTGAGCTTGATACTCTTCCTAAGTCAGTTTTGGTTGTTGGTGGTGGTGCTATTGGGTGTGAATTTGCTACATTTTTTAATGCTCTTGGAAGTGAGGTTCATATAGCAGAGTTTACTCCTCAAATAGTCCCTGCAGAAGATAGTGATGTAGCAAAAGTTCTTCAAAGAGAGCTTCAAAAAAAAGGTATCAAAATTACAGTTAATGCCAATGTAACAGTATGCAATAAAAAAGAAGATAGTGTTGAAATTACTATGCAAACTAAAAAAGGTGAGCTTACAGGTGAGTATGAGTTAGTGCTAGTCTCCATCGGTCGTTCTCCAAATAGTGTAAGCCTAAACCTTAAAAATACCGCAGTAAAGGTTGATAGAGATTTTGTTTTAGTTAACAAACACTTACAAACAGATGAGCCTAACATATATGCACTTGGTGATGCTATACCGACTCCTGCACTTGCACATGCTGCTTACAATGAGGCTGCTGTTCTTGCTAAAAATATACTAAATAGCTCTACATGTAAACCTTCACAAATCATTCCATTTGTAACATTTTGTCAGCCACAAGTGGCAAGTGTTGGTAAAAATGAAAAAACTTTAAAAGCTGAAGGCATAGAGTATACAGCAACAAAACACTTCTTCAAATCTAGTGCAAAAGCAAAAATCAAAGGTGATGATGGTGGATTTATAAAGCTACTTTGCGAAAAAGAGAGTGGTCTTATAGTTGGAGGAGCCATGATAGGGCATGATACGACGGAGCTTATACATGAAGTTCTTATTGCCATTGAGAAAAAAACAACTATATCTGAACTTGGAGATATGGTTTTTGCTCATCCAACACTTTCAGAATCTTTATGGGAATTATCTACAAAATAATCTAACACCCGCTAAGGGGTGTTAGAATGGAGTTTGCTTAAAGTGCAGCTTTAGCTTGTTTTACAACTGTTGCAAAAGCTTCTGGGTCATTCATAGCCATATCTGCAAGGATTTTTCTATCCAATTCGATATTAGCTTTGTTTAAAGCATTTATAAAGCGAGAATAACTTATATCATTTAATCTACAAGCAGCATTGATTCTTGTAATCCAAAGTCTTCTGAAATCTCTTTTCTTATTTCTTCTATCTCTGTATGCATATACAAGACTTCTTTCAATCTGCTCTTTCGCTTTTCTAAAGTGCTTTCTTCTACCACTATAGAAACCTTTTGCTAATTTTAATATCTTCTTATGGCGTCTTCTTCTAACTACGCCTGTTTTTACTCTCATTTGTGTCTCCTTGACCTTGTTGGTGTCACATTTTGTGAACTTGCCCTACTTTTTAGCAGGGGAACAATTTGATTAGTGATTTCGCACTAACAATCAACTTAAAACTTACGCTTTTCCAAGCATGCGTTTTACTCTTTTAACATCACAGCTATCGATAGTCTTGTCTTCTTTAAGACCACGCATCTTCTTTGGTGATTTCTTGGTTAAGATATGGCTTCTAAACGCTGCACCACGTTTTATGCTGTTTTTCTTAACTTTGAAACGCTTTGCTGCACCGCGTACCGTTTTCATCTTTGGCATAGTAACTCCTTATTAAAATTATTTCAATTTAGATTTTATTAGAGGGTATTCTCCCTCTGTCAAATCTAAGAAACTTGCGATTATATCTTAAAGTTTCTTAAGAGGGAGTAAATTATATTTCTATTTTTGCTTTGGTAGAGCAAGCATATTTACATAACGACCTTCAAATTTTGGAGGCTTGTCACGAACTGCGATATCTTCAACCATAGGCCAAACTCTCTCAAGTACAGCTTTACCAGCATCAGGATTTGCCATCTCACGACCGCGTAAAAATACTCTAAACTTTACATGCTTTCCAGCTTCTAAAAACTCTCTTGCATGTTTGATTTTGTAGCTAATGTCGTTCTCTGCAATCTTTACAGAGAGTTTAATCTCTTTAACTTCGATTGTTTTTTGTTTCTTTTTAGCCTCTTTCTTCTTCTTCTCTTCTTGATACTTAAACTTTCCGTAGTCCATGATTTTACAAACCGGTGGTTTTCCATCAGGTGCTATAAGAACTAAGTCCAAACCAAGCTCTTCAGCTTTGTCTAGTGCTTCATCACGAGAAATGATACCATACTGTGTACCATCATCACCTAAACATCTTACCTCTCTTGCTCTAATGTCATCATTTAGAACTGCATCTTGCTTTTTACTCAAAAATGTACCTCACTAAGTTTTTCCTTTGTCAACGAAATAAATTCGTCTTTTGTTAGATTATACTGTTTTCTTTCTCTTCTATCTCTTAAAGCAACGGTTTTTTTCTCAACTTCTTCATCACCTATTACCAAAATCATCGGTACACGCATCTTTTCAGCATTTCTTATGCGTTTGTTTAGTGACTCATTTTTATCAAAAATCTCATAATCTACATCATTTTGTATCAATTCTCGTCCCAATTCTTTAGCCCAATCTTGATGAGATTCACTAATTGGTATGATGATAACTTGAGTAGGAGCTATGAAAAATGGAAACTCTCCGGCCACATGTTCTGTTAAAATCCCTATAAATCTCTCGAACGATCCAAGAATCGCACGATGAAGCATAACAGGTTGTTTTTTCTCATTGTTCGCATCGGTATACTCTAATTCAAACCTCTCAGGAAGGTTATAATCTACCTGTATAGTTCCACACTGCCATTTTCTCTTAAGAGCATCAAGAATCTTGATATCTATCTTAGGACCATAAAATGCTCCTCCACCCTCATCTATCTCGTAGGCAATGCTATTCTCATCAAGTGCATCTTTAAGACCTTGTGTTGAAGTTTCCCAAAACTCATCACTTCCTATTGACTTCTCTTCAGGTTTTGTTGAAACCATAAGCTCATACTCAAAGCCAAATGTTTTCATAATGTCATCTACAAAACTAAGTATCTCTATGACATTTTCTTTTATCTGCTCTGGAGTACAGTAGATATGTGCATCATCTTGAGTAAACTCTCTTACACGAAGAAGTCCGTGAAGTGCACCACTCATCTCATGCCTATGAACCACTCCATACTCAAAAAACTTTATAGGCAAATCTTTATAACTTCTAGGCTCACTTTGAAAAATCTTGATATGCCCAACACAGTTCATCGGCTTCATGCCATACTCATTTATCTTAGGATTGTTTTCATCTCCTTCATTCATCTGAGTAAAGTACATGTTTTCGCCGTAGTTATCGTAGTGTCCGCTTATCTTCCATGCATCACTTTTGAGTATCTCAGGTGCCCTTACTGGCTCGTACCCTCTAACTCTATGAGCTTTGTATAAAAGACGCTCTAGTCTACTTCTTAGCCTCGCTCCATTTGGCAACCACAAAGGGAGTCCTGCTCCCAAAGTCTCATCAAATGTAAAGAGCTTCATCTCTCGACCTAGTTTTCTATGGTCCCTCTTTTTCGCCTCTGCTATCATCTTATTGTAGTCTACTAAACTCTGCTTGTCGGCAAATGCTATACCATATATACGAGTAAGCATCTCACGCTTTTCATCTCCACCTAGATATGCTCCTGCAACTCTAGTTAGACTAAAAAATCTCAAAAATTTTGTATTTGGTACATGAGGACCACGACACAAGTCTTCAAAATCGCCCTGCTTATAGGTAGAAACCTCGCCATCAGGTATGCGAAGCAGAACTTCTTGTTTCAGATCATCATCTTTAAACTGTTCAATTACAGCTTTTTTAGTTGTATTTGTTTTTTCTATTGGTAGCTTTCTGCTCGCTATCTCTTTCATCTTTTTCTCGATGGTCTTAAGATCTGCATCGCTTATCTTCTCTTGAGTTCTAAAATCATAATAAAACCCATCTTCTATGACAGGTCCAACAAAAAACTTTGCATCAGGATACAGCTCTTTGATAGCCTGAGCCATCATGTGAGCAGTCGAATGACGGATTACATGTAGAGCGTCATCAGAATTGTCAAATAAAACTTCTTGGAGGTTGTCTGTTGAAGAAACGCTTTGTGTGTCAGTTAGAGTTACGCCATCTCTATAGGCTATAACTTGGTTTTGCATATATTTCCTTTACTTGCAAGCACTCCCAAACTGTGAGAGCACAAAATATTATCGTAGTCTAACCACGATATAAGGCGTGATTTTAGCATAAATCTCAGATTATGTCCATACTCTGG